>JAQTNW010000055.1 GCA_028713655.1 Candidatus Methylacidiphilales bacterium
GAGAAATTGCCGACGGCAAACTCTTTTATAAATTCATCGACGAGCAAGAAGCAGAATAACCCGGAAGCCCGTTTCCCTCTGCTTCCTGTCCGGTCTGCGCGACTATGAGTGGGCAGGAAATTCAAAATCATAAAGCCGGCAGGGACTTTTTCGTCCTTGAAACCTTCGAAGCCGGGGTCGAACTCAAAGGAACTGAAGTCAAATCCCTCCGCGCCGGCCAGGGAAATCTCAGCGACTCATTTGCCCGGATCGAAAAAGCCGAGGCCTGGGTTTTTAATTTTCACATCGCGCCCTACGACAAGGGCAATCGCGAAAACCACGAGCCCAAGCGCCAGCGCAAACTCCTGCTCCACAAGCGCGAAATCTTCAAGCTTCTGGGCGCTGTTTCGACAGAGGGCCGCACCCTGATCCCGTTGAAGGGCTATTTCAAAAACCAGCGCTTTAAAATTTTACTCGGGATTTGCAAGGGCAAAACCCATGGCGACAAGCGCCAGGATATCAAGAAACGCGAGACCGACCGGGAAATACGGCGCGAAATGGCCCGTCGCCGCTGAAAACTTTTCAAGGAATGAAAACGACAGGCTGGATTCGAGAACTGAAACGCAAGCTGGGCTCCGGGATTGTCAGCACCGCTCCGTCAGTTTTGAAGGAACATGATGGCGATGCCTGGGACGCGCACGCCCTCCCGGACGTGGTGGTAACGCCACGCAACACAAAACAAATCCAGGAACTGGTGAAATTTTGTTACACCCGCTCCATTCCCCTCACCGCGCGCGGTGCGGGCAGAGGGTATGTCGGCGGCTGCGTTCCAGTTCATGGAGGAGTTTCGCTCTCGCTGAAAAAAATGAACCGCATTCTGGAAATTTCCGCCGCTGACAGCGTTGCGGTGGTCGAGTCCGGCGTAATTACGGGCGATTTGCAGGCTGCGGTTAAAAAGCACGGATTATTCTATCCGCCGGACCCGGCCAGCGCCAAGGAAAGCTCCATCGGCGGGAATATTGCAACAAATGCCGGCGGGCCGCGCTGCTTGAAGTATGGCGTGACGCGCAATTATGTGCTCGGACTTGATGTCGTTCTCGCCAACGGCGATTGCGTCAAACTGGGCGGGCGCACCCACAAAAACAAACTGGGCTTCAACCTCGCCGATCTTTTCGTTGGCTCCGAAGGCATGCTGGGCATCGTCACCCGCGCCACGTTGCGCCTCATCCCTCACCCGCCTGCCCGCGCTGTATTGCTCTCAACCTTCACCAAAGCTTCCCACGCCGCCGCAGCGGTAAACGCCATTCAAAAGACCGGACTCCTGCCCTCCGTGCTGGAAGTCGCCGACTCTCTCACACTCGAAGCCGCGCGCAAATATATGCCGGGCTCTCCCGAGGGCAACGCGCTGATCCTGGTCGAAATCGACGGCCAGCCCTCATCCGTCCGCAACGAATCCAAACAGGTGGAATCCCTGCTGAAATCATGCCATGCCTTGCGAGTACGGCGGGCGTTCGACGGATCCCAGGCGGAAAAATTGTGGGACATTCGGCGCGGCTTTTCCTACAGTCTGCGCGCCACTGGTTTGACAAAATTGAACGAGGATGTTGTGGTCCCACGCGGCCGACTGGTGGACCTGTTTGGGTTCGCCGGGCGTCTTCAAAGCAAATTCAAAATCCAGGTCGCTTGCTTCGGCCATGCCGGTGACGGCAATATTCATGTGAACCTGATGGTGGACCCGGCGACCGCGCACAGCCCCGCCAACCGGCAGGCCCTGGATCTTTTGTTCAAGCAAGTGTTGTCATGGCGGGGATCGATCACCGGGGAGCATGGCGTCGGCCTGGCCAAAAAGCCGTGGTGGAACATCGCCACCACGCCGGAACTCAGAAAACTGCACCGCAGCATCAAGCAGGCTCTGGACCCCAAGGGCATTTTAAATCCCGGAAAATTCCTGGATTAGCTTTCAAAAAATGTTTTGAACCACGAAAAACACTAAAATCACGAACAAAGCACCAGGAACGTGAAACTAGGAACGATTTTCCCCCGGCGTTCTCCGCGATCTCTTTGTAAAAAATCCTCGTGCTTTGCTGTCTATGACTGTGCCTTTATTCTGAATCCTGAATTCAGACTTCAGAATTCCTCCCTTTCTCACTTCAAATGCTTGACCAGCACCTTGGAGTTCCGTCCGCTCTGCTCGTATCTGAGCCGCCGCTCGGGCGGGAGCATCTCGGGTGTCGCTTCGCTGAAATTGCCCTTTTGCTGAAAATAGTTGAACGCCCTCGTGGAAAGGGTAAACAACCGTTCGACGCCGGCTTCCCGGGCCTTGCTGTCGGCAAAGTGCATGAGCTTGCGGCCAATGCCCTGGTTTTCATGGCCGTTGGAAACAAACACACACGCCATTTCCGCCGCCTTGGGATCGTCCGGGAACCGGTGCAAGGCCACGCAGCCCACGATATTGCGGTCGATTTCAAACACATAAAAATCATTGATCCTTGACGCCACGTCGGTTTCATCGCGCGCGACTAGTTCTTCCGCCTGGACAGAACTGTTGATCATGCGAACCAGGGGGCGAATGTCCTTTTTGCGCGCGCGCCGGATGGCCTCGTACTCGTTGGCATAAATCATCGTGCCGATGCCTTCATTGGAAAACACCTCGCTCAAAAGCGCCTCTTCCTTGCGCCCATCGATGATGTGAACCCGGTTCACCCCGCTCCTGCACGCGGAAAGGCCGTGCTCCAGCTTGGAGTGAAGTTCAACCGGCAGGGTGCCCTTGTTCTTTTTGATGTAGTCATCGGCCTCTGCCACCGAGAACTGGGCTGATAGGCTGCCCGCGCCAACCACGCCGTTGCTCGTGGTCAGAAACATCAATTTGGCCGCGTTCAGGCTCTTGGCGACTTCCAAAGCCACGCCGTCCGAGTTAACCCGAAAGGTGCGCCCCTCGCCGTCAAATCCGAGCGGCGGGACAATCGGGACGATTCCCTGTTTGAGGAGACTCTGTAAATACGGCACGTCAATTCGCTCGACCCGCCCGGTCCAGCCCTGGTCGTTGCCGCCGAGTATCCCGCTGGGATGCGCGATAATGGCATTGGTCACGGCGGCGCGCTGGTCTGCATCGCTGAAGCTTTCCAGAATTTCATGCGTGATCTGGTTCGAGGCCAGGATCGACAGCTTCAAGGTGGGTTCATCGGTGATCCCCATGCCATCGACGTTGCTGGGCGTGAGCTTCAGCTTGCCGGCAAGCTCCCGGATCTGGTGGCTGGCGCCATGCACAACCACAATATCGATGTTCAACGAGCGCAGCACGCTGATGTCCAGCATGAGGTTGCGGAAGTTCAAGTCCGCTATCACTTCACTATCGATATTCAACACGAAGGTCTTGTCCCGAAACTTGGAAGTATAGGACAAAATCCCGCGCAACTCGGATGCTCGAATCAACTGTTTCACGAACCTCAAGTTCTAACAAAACCACCGGTCACGACAAGAGAATCTTACAGCAGTCCGCGCTCCCGGAAATCGCGGATGTTTTTTTCGCCGGAGGCATTGACCATGTCGAGCATGAACTTGAGCAGGCAGACCTCCCAGGCGTCGTCCACGCCCCTCAGTACAACCGAGAACGGGTTGCCTTTTGCTGCGACTTCCTCTTTCACACGAGCAGCCACGGTATCGATGGGTTCATGGGCCTCGTAGAAACGGACGTCGGATTTTTTGATGCTGAACCCGTATTTCAAAAAGGCGAAGCGCCCGGCGTTCCGGCTGACGGCCTCGGCCAGCTTGGAGGCTTCTTCGCCAAAACCCTCCAGCATCAACTTGGAGATGTTTCCCGGGGTGATGATTTGCGGGCGCTCGGCCTCGATGGAACCTTCCCTCACCCGCGAAAAATTCACCGTGTCCATCTCCTCGGTCACCAGGTAATATTGCAGCGTGGAAGTACCGAAACTCTCCAGCCGGTTCTGCGGAGGCAGGAGGATCTGGGTTTGCTCCATTGCGTAGTTAAAATCATCGATCGAGTGCATCACATGACCCATTCAAATAGGAACTGAAACATAGGTTAAAGTTCCGCGCCCGCAATCTCCAAATCTTCCACCGACCCCGGGGCCGGAAGCAACTGCGCCCGCAAAAGCCCGCTTTCCAGGCAGGGGCGGCGGCATTCCTCAACCCACGAGTCCTCGGACAGGCGCAGCACAACCTCCAAATATTCCGCAAGCGTATCAATCTGCTGCATTTGAACACGCCACTCTTCCTTTCGCGAAAAATGCGCGCTGTAACCCACGGCCACTTTCCGGAACAGATGGCAGGCGTCCTCCTCCCCGAAATATTTCACCATCAACGAAAAATGGTAATGCATGAACAGTACAATCTGGCGCAAGGGCGTCGGCTCGGGCTCAATGCCGGTTTCCAGGTACCGCCGGGTCTTGTGAAAGAAAAACGGGTCACTCAACGCCGCGCGCCCCACCATCACTCCGGAGCAGCCGATTTCGCGGATCATCCTGGCCGCATCCAGATGCGAATGAACATCACCATTGCCGATGATTGGAATTGTTTTTACGGATTGTACGACGCGCCGGATCCCCTCCAGATTCACCGTGCCCGCATATCCTTGCATCTTGGTCCGGCCATGAACGGCGATGGCAGCCACGCCCATGCGCTCCAACCTTGGAGCGATCCGGTGGGCGTTGATGCTGCCCTCATCCCAGCCCAGCCGCATTTTGACGGTCACAGGCAGCGAAACCGCTTCCACCACCGCCCCCACGAGATCTTCCGTCAGTTCCTCATCCTGCAACAACGCGGCGCCGGCGCCGTTTCGGGTGACCTTGTCGGATGGGCACCCCAGATTGATGTCGATCAGATCAACGCCCAGTTCCTCGAGAAATTGTGCGGCATCGCGAAGTTCCTTTTTGTGGGTGCCAAAAAGTTGCACACCCAAGGGGCGGTCATTGGAAGCCGCCGCGATCATCCGCATCGCTTTGGTGTTGAGTTCCAGAATCGACCGCGCATGCACCAGGTCCGTGGTCGCGATGGACAACCCGCCGAGACTCCGCACCGCAACGCGGAACGGCAGGTTGGTATAACCGGCCATCGGCGACAGCATCAGCGGTGAATCCAATCTGAGATTTTTGAATTTCAACATAACCTGCTTATTTCACACCCATCATGGAAAACATCCGGGTTAATTGTATCGTCATGTGGCGGCATGTCGATTCCCGGAATCCCCAGCCCGTCCCCGCCCGGAGGCACCCCTTGAGATTTGCCGGATGCGGCCCGGTGGAAATCCGAAGTTGCGATGGAAAGCGCGTGAAAAATTGTAGGGGTCGCTGAACCCCAATTCCGCGGCCACGTCCTTTATCGCGCGCTCCGATTGCTGCAGCAGTTCGGCGGCCCGGTTCAAACGCAGGTGTTGAAGATAACGATTGGGGCGTTCCCGTCCGAAACGCTGAAACAAGCGGCATAGATAGGCCAGATCCAGATGGCAGGCGTCAGCCACCTCGCGCAAACTGCGGACCTCGGTGTAATGTTCCTCGATAAATTGACGGCAACGCTGGTATGTGGCAAAAGCCCGGCCCACTGTTTTGCCGTACGGCAGGGCGTCGTCGCCGATTTTCATCATCAAATATTGCAGAGCCACTGTGCAAATCCGGACGCGCCGCGGATGGTCGCTGCGGCCATGCCGGATCAAGTCCTCGAACACCTGCTGGATTTGCTCCGGGTGCGCCACCCGAAGCACACGCCCGTGGCCCAGTTGGCATTCCTTCATCAATTCACGACGCGAACGACCGTCAAATAGGACGAAATATTTCACCAGCGGATTTTGCGCATCCGACTGCATCTGGTGCGGGATGTTGCGTCCATACACAAAGACAGTACCCGGTGTGAGATCGTAAATCCGGCCATTCAACCACAGGCGGCCCAAGCCACGGGCAACAAACTCGATCGTTGTGAACGGAAAGCCGCTGCGTTTGATGCTGTAATCGGGCTGACAATGTTCACAACCGCCGCTTACTGCCGCCAGCTCTCCCATTGAAGCCGGGTTCAAATCCAGGAAAAAACGTTTGGCTTCAGAGACCTGGGCGCTGAAATAACGCGGTTCGGGGGCCGCACGCCGGGCGCGCTGTCGAACCGGCCTGCGGGTGCGGGATGTCGGCATAAAAGCAACCATAACGCTGCCGGGATCTTTATAAAAAGTCAAAAGATGACATTAACGGGTCAAGCGCGGGCATTCAGAAAATTCCAAAAGCAAACTACCATGTCCGGCTTATAACCTGATTTAATAATACCGCATATGAAAAACCTCTGGATCGGTTCATTCCCAAAAATCGGCATCCGCCCGACAATTGACGGGCGGCGCAAGGGCGTCCGCGAATCGCTCGAAAACCAGGTCATGGCGATGGCGAAAAACGCCGCCAAATTTTTGTCCGCCCATTTGCATTATCCGGACGGCAAGCCCGTCCAATGCGTCATCGCCGATTCCTGCATCGGCGGAGTGGCCGAGGCCGCCGCTTGCGCGGAAAAGTTCCAGCGCGAGGGCGTCGGATTGTCGCTCACCGTCACGCCCTGCTGGTGTTACGGCAGCGAAACAATGGACATGGACCCTCTCATCCCCAAAGCGATCTGGGGTTTTAACGGCACGGAACGACCCGGCGCCGTTTACCTGGCAGCGGTGCTTGCAGGGCACAATCAAAAAGGCCTGCCCGCCTTCGGGATTTATGGACGCGATGTCCAGGACGGCGGCGATTCGGAAATCCCCGCCGATGTTCAGGAAAAACTTTTGAGGTTCGCTCGCGCCGGTCTTGCCGTTGCCATTATGCGCGGCAAAAGCTATTTGTCGCTCGGCGGCGTTTCCATGGGCATTGCCGGTTCGATTGTCGAACAATCCTTTTTTGAAGGCTACCTCGGAATGCGCGTCGAGTGTGTGGACATGAGCGAATTCACCCGCCGCATTGAGGAGAAAATCTACGACGAGCACGAATTCAAAAAGGCCCATGCCTGGACACGCGCAAATTGCAAGGAAGGCAGGGATTGGAATCCGCAAAAATTGCGGCGCAACGCCGCCGACAAGGACAGGGAATGGGAAACCGTTGTAAAAATGACAATGATCGCGCGCGACCTGATGGTCGGCAACCCGCGCCTTGCGGAACTCGGTTTTGGCGAGGAAGCGCTCGGGCATAACGCCATCGCCGCAGGCTTCCAAGGCCAGAGGCATTGGACGGACCATTATCCCAATGGCGATTTCATGGAGGCGATCCTCAACTCGTCGTTCGACTGGAACGGCACGCGCCCGCCGTTCATCATGGCCACCGAAAACGACTGTCTTAACGGGACATGCATGCTCCTCGGGTATTTGCTGACAAACACCCCGCAAATCTTCGCCGATGTGCGTACCTATTGGAGCCCCACATCCGTCAAGCGCGTCACCGGAACAAAACTGTCCGGCATGGCGGCCAACGGTCTCTTGCACCTCATCAACTCCGGTCCAGCCCCGCTCGACGGCAGCGGACAACAAAGCCGCAATGGCAAACCGGCACTCAAGCCGTTCTGGGAAATCAGCCAGGCCGAAGTCGAAAAATGCCTGAAGGCGACGAGCTGGCCACCGGCAGTTTATGAATATTTCCGCGGCGGCGGCTTTTCGTCATGCTTCCTTACGCGCGGCGGGATGCCGGTCACGATGTGCCGCATCAGCCTGGCCAAGGGCCTCGGACCGGCGCTGCAAATCGCCGAAGGCTGGTCGGTGGATCTGCCGCCGAAGGTGCATCGGAAGCTTGATGAACGCACCAATCCCTCCTGGCCGACCACCTGGTTCGCTCCGAACCTGACAGGCCAGGGCGCCTTCCGCGATGTCTATACGGTGATGAACAACTGGAGCGCCAACCACGGCTCGATCAGCTATGGCCATGTCGGCGCGGATTTGATTTCGCTCGCCTCGATGCTGCGGATTCCCGTTGCCATGCATAATGTGGCGGAGGAAAAAATCTTCCGGCCAAGTACGTGGACTTTATTCGGCGCGATGGGACTGCAGGACTCCGATTACAGGGCTTGCGCCAACTTTGGGCCCTTGTATCAATAGTGCCTTGCCAGTCCGGATAATTACTGCTGTGAATTGCCTCCTAAAGCCGCAAAATGTATCGAAGCCGCATGAATGACCATTCCCAAAAGCTGGCTGCCTTGCTCAAACTCTCACACGAGCTCGGCAATCCCCAACATCCCCTCGCCATCCTCGGCGAAGGCAACACCTCAGTCCGGCTGGATGCCAAATCCTTCCTGGTAAAAGCCAGCGGCAGCAATCTGGGCCGGTTAAAAAAAACCGATGTCGTACAGTGCAAAACCGGCCCCCTGCTTGCGCTGCTCGACAGCAGCGGGCTTTCCGACGCCGAGGTGGACGGTTCGCTGATGAACTCCCGCGCGGACTCCAAGGCAAAAAAACCCTCGGTGGAGGCCCTGTTTCACGCATGGCTATTGACACTGCCCGGCATTGAATTTGTCGGCCACACGCACGCGCCCGCAGTCAACGGAATCCTCTGCTCGCCGCGCGCAAAGGAATTTGCGGAAAAGCGGATCTATCCGGATGAAATCGTCTGCTGCGACGTGGAATCGGTCTTTGTGCCTTACACCGATCCCGGTTTGATTCTGGCGCAGGCAATTCGTCAGGAAACCTCCTACTTTATCCAAAAATATCAACGCCCGCCCCGTGTCATTCTGCTGCAAAACCATGGCATCATCACACTGGGCAGGACACCGGAATCGGTTTTGGCCTCGATGTGCATGGCGGAAAAAACCGCAGCCATCTGGCTGGACGCGGCGGCGCTCGGCGGACCGGTATTCTTATCAGCGGAACAAGTGGCGCGCATTTCGGGGCGGCCCGACGAGGCCCTGCGACGCAAGGCCTTGAAAATATGACAACAAGGGCAACCTTGAAGCAAATCAATCCTTGATCCACAGCGGCAATACGATTCAATATCCCAGCCTGATTTTGAAACCGGCCTGACAAATCCTTGCACCATGGCACAACACGTTTATTTGGGAATTGATTTGGGCGCTGAAAGCGGACGCGTCTGCGCGGGCATATGGAATGGAAAAACCATCCGGCTGGTGGAAATTCACCGCTTCCCAAACGGCGCCGTGCCGCTTGGCGGCAGCATCCGCTGGGATATCCTGCGCCTATGGTCGGAAATTCAAAACGGCCTGGCGCTCGCCGGGAAAAAATTCGGCAAACAGATTGTCTCCGTGGGCGCCGACACCTGGGGCGTTGATTTTGTGCTGCTGAACAAACAGGAGGAAATCCTGGGCCAACCCTACCATTATCGCGACGCACGGACCCTCGGCGCTTTGGAACGGACATTTCAAAAAGTACCCCGCTCCGAAATCTTCGCGCAAACCGGTTTGCAGTTCATGGAAATCAACTCGCTTTACCAATTGCTCGCATGGAAGGAGCATTCGCCGGAAATTCTCGATGCGGCGGAAACATTGCTGTTCATGCCGGACTTTTTCCACTGGGCGCTCTGCGGCGCGAAAAAGGCCGAGTTTACAATCGCCTCGACGTCGCAATTTGTACATCCCCTCCACCGGAATTGGTCCCTGCCTCTGCTCAAACAGCTCGGCCTGCCCACTCACTTTCTGCCGGAAATTGTCCCGCCCGGCACCGTGCTCGGAACCATACGAGAATCGCTTGCCGGACGCACCGGACTGGCGGGCGTAAAAGTTGTCGCTCCACCCTCACATGACACCGCCTCAGCCGTGGCAGGCATACCGACGGCAAACACCGGCCGGATGGATTGGGCTTACATCAGCTCCGGCACCTGGTCGCTGATGGGCGTCGAAACGGCAAATGCCGTGCTGTCGCAGCGTGCGCTGGATCTAAACATGACCAACGAAGGCGGGGCGGACAACACCTATCGTCTGTTGAAAAACATCATGGGCCTGTGGCTGCTGCAGCAGTGCAAACGCTCCTTTGACGCCACCGGCAGAAAAATCGATTATACCCAGCTCGCGCAAATGGCATCGAGGGCCACGCCGTTCCGTTCCATTGTCAATCCGAACGATACGCGTTTTATCAACCCGCCCAACATGCCCAAAGCCATCCAGGAATTCTGCCGCGAAACCAACCAGCCGGTTCCGAAGACCAAAGGCGAACTGGCGTGCTGCGCGTATGAAAGCCTGGCGCTCAAATATCGCGAAACGCTTCATTCGCTCGAGGAATTGACCGGGGCGCAAATCGAAGTCATCCACATCGTGGGTGGCGGCTCGCAAAGCAAATACCTGAACCAATCCACCGCGGATGCCTGCCGCCGCCCGGTGCTTGCAGGTCCGGTTGAAGCCACTGTCATGGGCAACCTCCTCACGCAAATGCGCGCAGATGGCGAAGTCGGATCGCTGTCCGAAATGCGCGAGGTCAGCCGCAAATCCAGCGTTGTGCAACACTTTAAGCCGCGCAAGAATGCGGCCTGGGATGACGCAGCGGAACGTTTTGCGGCATTTCCAAAGCATCTTTGAAGTCCATGACCGTAACCTTGTTCATACCCTGTTTTGTCGATGCGCTGTTCCCGCAGGCAGGCATCAGCATGGTTCAAATCCTCGAACGGCTCGGGCACAAAATTGTCTGCCCTGAAGCCATTGCCTGTTGCGGCCAGCCTGCGTTCAATTCCGGATATTGGGACGAGTCGCGCGTTGTGGCCGTGAAAGTCCTCGAACAGTTGAGGGACGCAGAAACCGTCGTCATCGGTTCCGGCTCCTGCGGCGCCATGCTCAAAAATTTTTATCCGGGGCTTTTTGCGGATACACCTCATGAGAAACTGGCAAAGGCCGTCTCCGAACGCACATGGGAATTTTCCGAGTTCCTCGTGGATAAACTCGGCGTGACGGACCTCGGCGCCAGATTTCCGCACAAGGTCACGTTTCACGACGGCTGCCACGGCCTCCGCGAACTTCACATAAAAAAACCGCCGCGCGCTCTGTTGTCGCACGTGCAAGGGCTGGAACTGCTTGAAATGACTGAAGCGGAAACATGCTGCGGCTTCGGAGGCACATTTGCCGCAAAATTCCCGATGATCTCAGCCGCAATGGGCGAGGTAAAATGCGCGTCCGCGATTGAGACCGGCGCGGAATACATCGTTTCGAACGACTCAAGCTGCCTGATGCAAATTCAAGGATTGCTTTCGCGCCAGGGCAATGCGCTCAAAACCATCCACCTTGCCGAGGTTTTGAACCAGGAATGAATTTGCCGCCATGAGCACGTTTGCCTCACAATTTTTGCAGGACGCCGGGCGCGCCACGGACAATTCAGACCAGCGCCGATTCATCCGCACAGCGTTGGGTAATTACGAAATCGCCCGCGACAGGCACAAGGGATCGTTCCAGGACTGGCAGGGCGCGCGGCAGCTTGCCGCCGGGATAAAATGGGAGGCTGTCAACCATCTCGACAAATATCTCGAGCAGTTTGTTTTAAAATTGGAATCGCGCGGGACCAAAGTCCATTGGGCGAGCACCGGTCTGCAGGCCAGGGAAACGATCCTGCAGATTGTGCGAAAAAAAAAGGCTCACTCCATCATCAAATCCAAGGCAATGACCTCGGAGGAAATCCATTTGAACGACGCGCTTGAAAAGGAAGGCTTGCAGGTGGTCGAAAGCGACCTCGGCGAGTTCATCGTCCAGTTGCGCCATGAAACCCCGTATCACATCGTGTTTCCATGCATGCACCTGAGACGCGGCGAAATCAGCGCGCTATTCCAGCGCGAACTCGGCAGCGCGCCGACAAACGATCCCGAGGAGCTTACGATGATCGCGCGCCGGGTGCTGCGGAAAAAATATATAACCGCGGACGTCGGCATCACCGGCGCAAATTTCGCCATTGCCGATGCCGGCATGGTTTCAATCACCGAAAATGAAGGCAATGCCCGCCTAACCGCCGCGCTGCCCAAAACCCTCATCACTCTCATCGGCATCGAAAAAATCCTGCCGCGCCTTGAGGATCTGGCACTTTTCCTGCCCATGCTCGCAACAATGGGGGCAGGACAGCAACTGACTTGTTATAACACCCTCTATGCCGGACCCCGGCAACCCGGCGAGAGCGACGGGCCGGAAGAATGGCATGTTGTGCTGCTCGACAATCATCGCACACAGCTCCTCGCCGATACCGAGCAGCGCGACGCCCTGCATTGCATCCGTTGCGGCGCATGCCTGAATGTCTGCCCGATTTTCCGGAATGTCGGCGGCCATGCGTACGGCACAACGTACAGCGGCCCCATCGGCTCGGTCATCACGCCGCACCTGCGAGGCCTGCAGGATTGGAAACATCTTTCCAACGCCTCCTCGCTTTGCGGCGCCTGCACCGAGACATGCCCCGTGAAAATCGATCTGCATCACCACCTTCTGCAGAACCGCCGCAACGCCGCGCAGGAAAAGCCCGCTTTCCTCGAACGGTTCGCCTATCAAATTTTCAGTTTGCTTGTGACAAAGCCCGCACTTTGGTCCCTGGCAAAAAAAATGGGCCGTGCCATGCAGCCGTTGCATAAAATAATCCAGGGCACCCCGCTCGATCCCGCAAAATCCTGGACCCAGTCGCGCGAATTGCCCCGGCTTGCCCCGGAATCATTCAAAGACTGGTGGAGGAAGCGGAGATGAGCGAACGCGAAAAAATTTTGGGCCGCATCCGTGAGGTATTGAAAGCACAGGCTCCCCCGCCCGGCGAGGCGCTGTCGGAGCCAGACTCGATACGCTCACGGCAATGCCTGCCAAAAGTCGGTGAACCCTTCGACGAACAAATCGTCCTGTTCGCGCAAAAACTCGCCGAGTTGAAGGCGGATTTTCAAATCTTCAATTCCGACACTGAAATGAAGCAGGCGCTTGTGTCATTGCGGGATACCGCAGGCTGGAAGCGCATGGCGCGCCATTCCGGCCCGTTGACGGATGTCCTCTGTCCGGTGTTGGGCATTCCCTGCCTGCTCACAGACCAACCCTACGATGTGCATGACCTTGAGGCAGCCGACGCGGGAATCAGCGAATGCGACGCGCTTGTCGCACAAACCGGGTCTGTGCTGGTGACAAATCGCAGCGCGGGCGGACGGGCGCTTTCCGTGCTGCCGCCGCATCATGTCGTGCTCGCGCGGCGCGAACAACTTGTCGCCGATTTGCCGGCGGCGTTTGAATTGTTGAAGCAAAAATACGGGGAAGACTTTCCGAGCATGATTTCATTCATCAGCGGGCCAAGCCGCACAGGCGACATCGAACGCATTCTGGTGCTCGGCGCCCACGGCCCGAAAAAGCTGACGATTTTCGTTCTTAACACCAACCATTAACCCGGATGTCGCCGCACCCCTGTCCCCGCCACACTTTGGAGCGGCTTTCAGAAGTGGATGAAACATCCGGGTGAATGCTCACCGTTGACGGCTTCGATATTCCGCCGGGGAGCATTGTGTTTTGGTCTGGAAGATATGCCGCATATTTTCGATGCTGCCGAAACCCGCGAGGGTTACGACAGTCTTAATCGGCAGATTTGTTTCGCGCAGCAGCCGCTCAGCCCTGCTAAAGCGGCACTCGATGATTTCATCCAGGACACTGCGATTCAAAGCCGCCGCCATGCGACGCTCCAAAGTGCGCCGGGTCGTCGCAAGAGCCTTCGCAACATCCGGAACGGATAATATATGGTGGCTGCGTGTCCAAATATAATCGATGGCGGAAGCGACGAACGGATCGGCAAGCTTTATATTGGATTTGGCGACACCACATGATATGGGGGAATTTTCAAGGACAGCCGCAAGAACGCCCATTCCCTGCAATGAGAGCCATAATGAATTGGAAGAGGGATTGCGTTGTACACTTCCCAACACCTGGTCCAGTGCTTTTTCGGCAGAGTCAAAATCAGCCGGACCAAGAACGGATTGCCTGGGGGAGAGAATGTGGTGATCCAGCAACATGTGTGCAAACTCCCCATTAAAATGCATCCATTTTTCTTTCCAACCGGTTGTTATGTCCGGCCGATAGCGATGCCATATTCCCGGGAACAAAAGGACAACCCTGCCGGCTTCAATGGGAATTTTCCCCATTTCCCGGCTTTCGAAAAGGCCTCTGCCGCTGACGATGTACATGAGTGAGAACTCGGGCAGGACTCGTCCGTCATTCCAGTTGAAATGGTAAAGAGAGGGATGATGAACCGGGGGATATGTTGCGTTGGGACGAACCGTTGCCTGCCCCACACTGGTAACATAGATTCCGCTGTGCAAAATCTCATCGGGGATCGGCAGATAATGATGAAAGTCCACAAAGATCAATCGTACTGAGCATGGTTTATGGTTGGATACGCATCTTCTTTCAATCAAGTGGGAAGTCCTCAACTGTCGCAAATCAACCCCTAATTACAATACGTTTTTCAGACATGATTTCCGTTTCCCTCTTAACAGTGCAATTCGCTGAATAAATACGCAGAAAAATAAGTCGCAACCTGTGGTATTAACAGCATTTCATCATTATAATTAATAACTTATAAATGGAAATCTGCAAAAGCGGCGATAATCGAATATATAACCGTTTGATTGTAATTATTAAAAAACAGGACGTGCCTGCTTATAAGGTGAAATCAAATACCCCGCCAACTCCAACCCCTCCAAAAAATATGAAAACAACAGCCATGCCAGGTCTTAAGAACATCAGAATATACCGCAAACTCCTTGCAGCCTTATGCTTATTGGCTGCTCTCGCGCCTTTCACCCCGATCCAGGGGCAGTCTGACATCAATCTGAACGGTTATACGCAAACCTTTGCCGAGGAGTTCAACACGCCCGATTGGACTACGTCCAATCCCAAGGGTTCCTCAGTTTGGCGGTCCACTGCCCCGGTTTCCGGAAAGGTCATTGGTTATACAATCCACGATCAAACCTGCATGAGCTGCACCAACGGGCATTTGATCAATACGCTCAAGTTCGTACCCAACACCGACGTGAGCGGCGTTCATTGCGCCGGGCCGGTGGGAATGAAGGATGGCTCTGGCACAGCACTGGTGACTGTGGGAACTCTGGGTTCGCAGATCCATTCCCACAGCGGCATGGCGTGGGGCGCTGCAGGTTGGGTCGGCATGAAATTTACCACGCCGTCGGGCGGGTTGACGCTCAGCCAACTGGGGCGTTACAACGTCGTCGGCAGCACGGGAACCTACGATATCCGCATTTTCGACGCGACGAACAACGGCGACGTGGCCAAGGCGATTGTCAACCTCAATGGCCAGCCCGCCGGCTGGGTCTATGCGAATATTGTGGGCGGCAACGTGGTCTTGCAAGGCAGTCATACGTATTATCTGATGACTTCGACGGTGGACGGTTTGAAGAACCTGGTTGATTACTGGTACGATGCCAATACGACCGTCACGGCCTCGGGCGGCATCACGGTCAACGAGAGTGAGTGGGGCACTTGGAATGCAGGCTCGTTGTTCTCGGTGGACGCGGGTTTTGCGGGATTCACCCAGCAGTATGGGTATTGGGAGGCTCGGGTCATGATGCCGTCCAGCGGGTTGGGGTCGTGGCCGTCGATGAGTTTATATACCACCAACCAGACCGGCAACGGCGAAGAGGTGGACGTATTCGAGGATTACGGCAACGCGTATGACAGCAACGTCGATGGCGGGGCGCTGATGCGCAATCACAACTGGGGTACGGGTCCGACGGAAGGCAGCGCCAACATTGAGCCGATGGCGGCAAAGCCATGGTTGAACTACCACATTTACGGTTTCCGGGCCGATCCGCAGACCTGCACGTTTTATCTGGATGGCGTTCCGAAAGCGCAGTTTGCGACACCAATAGATTATCTGGTGGCGCCGATGTATATGACGCTCGAGCACAACATTGGCGGAGGATGGGCGCTGACCGGCCTGGTGGCCAACTCGGAAATGGACGTGGATTGGGTGCGGGTGTGGTCGCTGCCGACTGTGGCGCCGGTCATTACAAGCGCGTTAACAGCGGGCGGCACGGTTGGCAGCGCGTTCAATTACCAGATTACGACAAACAACGGGGCGACCGGCTACAATGCGACGGGATTGCCTTCAGGCTTGAGCGTGAACACGCTCAGTGGTTTGATTTCCGGTACGCCGAGCGCCGCAGGCACAAGTAACGTGGCATTGAGCGCCAGCAGCAATATTGGCACCGGCACGGCCACGCTGGTTCTGACCGTGAATCCTTCCGGAGGCGGAGGGGCCTCAATTGGGATCCAGTTTGTGGGCGGCCAAACCGCCTTGAATGCAACGGACTCGGCTGGGCTTTCAACCGTCGCCCAGACTCATTGGAATGCACTGGCAGGCGCCTCGTTTGGCAACGTGGCATTGACGGACAACTCCGGATCGGCCACCAGCACGAAGCTGACCGGCAGTGCCAACGGGACATATCGTGGCGGAGGATCTTCCGCGTCACCGGCGGGCAACGCAAAGCTGGCCTCAGGTGAGCTTTTTAATGGCTGGCCCGGTGCTCCGACCCTGACTGTTTCCGGAATACCCTATGCCCAGTATGACGTTTACGTGTATGCGGCCATTGACGCCACGGGTCGAAATGAAACCGTTTCACTGACGCCATCGGGCGGCTCGGCGCAGTTCTTTAGCTTCAAGACGCAAGGCGGCGGTTCAGCCTGGACTGTAGCCACCAGCACTTGGAATGGGACGGGCACCCCGCCGACGCTGCCAAGCGCCAACTACGTTCACTACACGGGCCTGACGGCGGGCAGCTTCACGATGGCTTGGGGAGCACCTGGCAACGGCGGCCTTAACGGTATCCAGATCGTCAACACTTCCGCCGGCGGACTGCCTTCACCGTGGACCAACCAGGACATTGGATCGGTGGGAGTGACTGGAAGTTCGAGCTATTCGGGCGGCGTGTTCACGGTCAATGGCGGCGGTGCGGACATCTGGAACAATGCCGATTCCTTCCAGTATGTGTATCAGCCGGCCAGCGGCGATTGCAGCATCACCGCGCGGGTGGTGACGCAAACCGTCACCGATTGGTGGGCCAAAGCCGGGGTCATGATCCGTTCGGACCTGACCGCAGGTTCAGCCTATGCCGCGATGCTGGTAACGCCAGGCAATGGCTTGGCGTATCAATATCGGACAACGGCGGGCGCGGGCGCGCAGAATGTGTCAGGAGGGGCCGGAGCGGCGCCCTATTGGGTGCGGGTGACGCGCAGCGGCAACACATTTACGGGATACACATCCCCTGACGGCACAACGTGGACCCAGGTTGGAACACCACTAACCATCGCGATGGGAACGAACGTCTATATAGGTCTGCCGGTGTGCAGCCACAATAACACCACGTTAAGCACTGCCACCTTTGATAATGTCACGGCCGTGCCGTAGGACGGCAATGACAATCTCGATATGAAGTAAGTCTTAAAACAACTCAGGGGGGGGAAAGCGGGTGAAGGTAAAAGTTCACCCGCTTTTTTTCTCTAAAAACAAAATAGGACAATAATAAGTTATGAATAATAAATCCATGTTGTGCAAACAGTTCGTAACAGCGATGTTCCTGCTGCTGCTGGCCGCCGTCGCACAGGCGGCGGATGTGTTGACTTATCACAATGACGCCTTCAACGACGGCCAGAACCTCTCCGAGACAACTCTGACCCCCGGCAACGTCAACAGCAGCAGCTTCGGCAAGCTGTTTTCCGTGCCTGTGGACGGCCAGGTGTATGCGCAGGTCTTGTACAGAGCCGGCGTTAATA
>JAQTNW010000056.1 GCA_028713655.1 Candidatus Methylacidiphilales bacterium
GAATCCATCTTCCAGATGGAGGGACGAGCGCCGTCTCGTCCCATTATTTTGAGACCCGATGCAACCCGCGTTGGCACAGATTATATGTTCCAACCCCCCAAAATGAATTTTGGCGGTTTCCCTCTGCGTTCTCCGCCTCTGCGGTAAACGTTCCAGATCAGAGGGTCTGGAGGAAGCGGACGAGCTGTTCGCGGTTGGGGCTGGTGGCGTGGCGCACGTAGAAGCCGGAATTAGCGACAGCAAGTTGCAGTGAATGCCCGAGGCTCAGTCCGAGCAAGCGCCCGATGACAAAGCCGGCATTGAAATGGTCGCCCGCCCCGGTGCTGATTTTCGGTTTGGCGGTGAAAGGCCCATTAACGAACACCTCTCCGTCCGCATCCGCGCCGCAGGCGTATTGCACCGGATGGATCACCACGGTGTGCAGGCCGAGTTTCTCGCGGATGGCGCCGGCCATGGAGGCATAGCCTTTCGGATTGGCGGCGAATTTTTTGAGGCGGAGCACCTTTCCAACATGGTTGGCTTCGCTTTCATTGAGGCCGAGAATGACGTCATGGAGCTGCTGGAATTCGCCGATGATTTTCAGGGCGGCGGCCAGGTCGGCGTCGATGCGCTTGGCCGGGTCGGCCAGATCGAAGAACAGGAGTTTGCGTTTTTCGTCCTTGCCGGGTTTGAATTCGCTCAGGATTTTTTTCCAGATGGCGGACATGTGGGGAAGCATGGTCCAGTTGACCATGGCCACGAAATTGGCCTGCTGCCAGAGCTTGGCGAAATTTTTGTCTCCGATGCGTTTTTTGATGGTTTCCCAACTGACTTCGCTGACGGAGGAGTGCTGGCCCAGCATGAGTTTGCCGTCGGAAAATTCGAGGGCGGAAGTGAGGGCCGGGTCGGCGATGCCGTGGACCTTGGCGCGCTTGGCGAACTCGTTGAAGACGGGGTGGAGCTTGGGATAGCCGACCATGCCGAGATATTCAACAGGCGCGCCCAGGGTGCTGAGTGCGAAAGCCATGATTGGGCCGTTGCCGCCGATTTTTTCCACGGTGGGAACCACTTCGAAGTTGGCGCTTTTGCCGGAGGCCTCGTGGATTTTTTTGGAGAAATCCTTCAGTGTGCGGTAGGGATTGTATTTGGTGACGCTTTGGCGTTGTTCCACCACCTCGAGAATGGTATCGACAAAGCCGTCAAAACCGACCAAACCATTGTATTTAAGGAGCTGGGCTCTGGAGCCAATAAGCCGTTCCGCTGTCTGCCTTGCTAAACGAGAATCCGTCATAAGCGCTCCATAATAGCTGTTTTTTTGCTTCTGACAATACAAATACATTAGGATTCGCGCGGCGCGAATCCTAATGTACTTCGTGAGAGAACCTGTTATTGGTTGCTTGTTTGAATCAAATGGGACTGGTCCCTCCATCTATTTATCAGCCGCGAATCCTAACTGAGTTTCCAATCCACCGGCACTTCCTGCTTGAGCTTGGTGCGGTTGCTCTCGAAATAAATTTTGCCGGTTCCCGCGCCGAATTCATGCACCAGCCGCGTCGCCTTCACATCGTAACAGCAATACTCCGCGATTTCCCTCAGTTTTCCTTCCTTCCACCACTTGATGGCCTGCATGCCCTCGGCGGTCTTGTTGATGCCGAGGGAAGCTTCCGCCACGGCATCCAGCCCGATGCGATGGCCGATTTTTTCCTCGATGCTGACCATCAAGTCCAGGGTTGGCACCTGCGAGAAATCAAAGCAGGTGTAAGGTTCAAGCACGGTATAGTCAAAGCGGAGAATGTTAAAACCCACGACATGATCGGCCCGCTGCAGTTCCTGAACCAGTTCGCCGGCGCGGCTTTCGTTGTAGATTTCATATCCGCCGCGGGCGGTGCTGTAGGTCACGGCGATGGCCAGGCGCATGTCCCGGATATGGCTCCAGCCGCCGACTTCCTGGGCGCTTTTTTGGGTTTCCAGGTCGAAATAGACGATGTTCTTAGCCATAAACGTGAAATTACCTTTGGTTCACACGAAGGCACGAAGGAGGAACAAAACATGCATTCACCGCAGAGGCGCAGAGAACGCTGAGGGTGAATGGAATTTTGACGATGAAACGTACATAAAAATGAAAAGTAAGAATGAGTGGATGGAGGAGCTTCATTGAGGGTTGAGCTTGTCCCAATCCAAATAAATGGGACGACATAGAGGTCATCCCTCCAGTTGCTTCACACTGAGTTCTCTGCGCCTCTGCGGTGAATTTCATTGCTTGGTTTAATTCGGTTTCTGTTTCAAGTTCAGCGCCGGTGCCAGGTTCCGTCCTCTTCCTGGACCCATTCTCCGGGGAATGAGGCGCTGCGTGTGTTGGCGGCAAATTCCTTGATATAAACATCCAAAGGCTTTTTCAGTTCATTTGACTTTTCCTTGAATTCCGACTGCCGGTCTGTGTTTTCCTCCTGCACGACCCGCTGCACATAGGCGGCGTATTCCGCATCGGCTGGTTTTTCGCGGATGACAAGCTGGCCGACATTGGATTCCCCAATGATGCGGCCATTTTTAAGGGCTTGTACTTCTCCGCGCCGGTTGAAACGGCGCTCCTTGGGACTGAGGCTTGTGGAGTTCGCAGGATTGGAATCCTTTTGGTCCTTGTCGCCGTGGGTGTAAATATCCGCCCGCATGTTGACATCGATCTTGACCGGGTCGGTCGTGGTGAGACGGACGGCGGGGGTGCAGGCAACTGGAATTAAAACGGCAATCGAGAATCCAGTATAAAGCAAGGGGCGAAGGGCGGTCGTTTTCATAATTTAGAATCCAAGTCCGGGTTTGTTGCGTTTGTCATGCCATCGAATATCGAAATTTCGGCCTCCCTGCAAGCCATCCAGCGAAAGTTTCAGGAAACTTTCCGGAGGCGCATAGGTGAAGTCACAGCGGCCCCGCGTGTAATCATAGTTGCGGAACGCATTGAGGGAGATTTCCAGCAGGTCGCGTTTGGTAACCCACCAGTCGGCCGGAATTTTTTTGATCAGGTCATCGGTGGCGGTCATCGTCATTTTCCCCGGCGCATCGAAAGTGATATAGCCGCCCAGACCTTCCACATCGTGGCTCCTGCCGTGGGTGACAAAGCGGGCATTGACTTTGCCTTGCATGACAAAGTTTTCCGGGCTTAACAATCTTGTGATGGTACCCAGTTCCATGTCGGTTGTGGAGCCCCAGCCGAGCCAGGAAAAGCCGTCCAGTTGAATCTGAAAGCCGCCGGTGAAATAGCCCTGTTCGGCGGCGCCCTTTATCTCCGCGAAGATGCCCCGGCGGTCGAAGGTCATCGACACCCCCAGTTTCCCGGACTTGATTCCCTTCCATTCAGCGGAATCGATGGTGATGGCGGGGACAAGATTGTGGACGTTGGGATTGTCCGGAGGGAGCTTGACGTACAGCCGGCCCTGCATGTTGTGAATGCGCAGGCCGATCTCGGGATAGTTCAGGTTGGACTGGGGGATTTCAAAGCCGATTTGCTCAAACGGCAGCGAGGAAAAATCGTCGAGGACCAATCCCTTGCTTTTGGCCTGAAAAATAAACGGGAGCATGAACCCGGGCCTGCCGAATGAAACCAGAATCAGCCGCCCGCCGAGCAGTTCAAAATTTGACACGGTCCACGGCAGGGTCGGCTTTGCGGCGGCTTTGTTATTTTTTTCAGAGAGTTCATCCGCGAAATAAAACAGGTCGTTGCCCACATAGACCTCCGGACTGTCGAACACGAGGCTGTCGAGATGCTGCTGCTGGATGCCGTACCAAGTGAATTTGAGGGTGATTTTTTTGAATTTTAAAACCGGCGTCAGTGGATCGTAGGGGGAATTGATGACCAGGTTTTCCAGATCCACCGTCTGGAGTTGCCTTGCCAGGGCGTCGGATTTTGTACCGCCCAGATGCAGGTTGTAAAAAACAAGGGGATCCACTGCGCCGACTGAAACCGGCACCGGAGGCAGTCCGGGGCCGAGGTTGTCCAGCATCAGGGTTCCGTCGCGAACGATCAATTGCCCGAGGGTGATGGAAAACAGGCCCAAGCCCCCGGCGTTTTTTTGTTTTGAGGCCCGTTTTTGTCCTGCGGCCTGGAGGCCGCGCAGCCAAATATGCGCGCCCTGGACATTCAGGCTGTCCACTCGTCTGAGCAAAAGGCCCGGATAGCTCCAGTGAACTTCCACAAAATCCACCCGCGCAAAATCGCCCACCTTCAGCCCACGGATCTGCAGGGTGCCCGTGTCGGTGAAGCGCGCGGATCTGGCCTTTACGGTTTCTCCCAGCAAATTACCAATCCGGCCCAGGACCTGCCGTGCTTCCAATCGGTGCAGATTATGAAGGAATAAAAATCCGGCGGCCAGCAGGACGGCCAATGCGCAGGCGATGGGATGCCGGGCACGCACCAAAAGGCGTTTCAACCTGGAGGCCTGCAATTTAAGGGCGGATTGCCAGTTATTGGTGGGCATGTGGAGTGTCCTGTGTGTACGATGAACCACGAAATGCGCGAATGAAAGTCTGAACCACGGACTCCGACATGCGCCGCGAGCAGGTGGACACGGATAGACGCTGATAAAAAGGCAGGTTCTCACACGAAGCCACGAAGGGTACAAAAGGAAATATTTTAACAAAGAGAACGCGGAGTCAGAAGAGGAGTTTGAAAGCCTCCAATAAGCTTTGTGATCTTTTTGTGAAAACCTGCTTTTAAATGGGACGAGACGGCGCTCGTTCCATCTTTTGGAATGCGAGTTTCCGAATATCTGTGTGAATCTGCGTCCATCTGCGGTTCAAAATGTGTTTTATCGTTTTGTACCTTGGCGGCCCGCGTGGCCACCTTCCCGGGCGAGGCATGATTTCCAAAAATAAGTTGGAAAGTATGCGGC
The DNA here is from genome assembly GCA_028713655.1 of Candidatus Methylacidiphilales bacterium. Lineage (NCBI taxonomy): Bacteria > Pseudomonadati > Verrucomicrobiota > Methylacidiphilae > Methylacidiphilales > Methylacidiphilales bacterium. Next base: position 4,863 of record JAQTNW010000056.1, read on the forward strand.
ATTCTGCGCATTCTCTGCGGCTGTTGTGGCGGATGAGGATTTGGAATAAACCAGCAATGTTCTATGCAGTTCGTATCTAGGTATAGCAGGGATAGGCGCTTTTTTGCCTTTTTGTTATTGTTCATTTGCCTTGCGGGATTTGCTTCCTGCAACCGCAAGCAGGAACAGCCGTCCCAGCCGCCGGCCGGTCCGGAACAGTCAACTCCACCGCAGGCGCCGCCGCCGGGTAAATTGCCGCCACTCCGCATTTACTATGAAAAGGATCCCGTTCCCCAGGCATTTTTGGATGCATGGCCGGAGCATGCCAAGTTTGAGATGATTCAAAGCCGCCTGCAATTCAATGCGGAGGGCAAATGGCCCGCAGACGGGGACTTGATGGTCATTTCTCCGCGTTTGTTTGCCTCTCTGAGCGCACAAGTGCCGATGCTTGAGCTGTCGGACCGTACTTCACTGGATGGTGTAAATCCCGCTTTTACGGAACATGGATTTGATCCGCAAAACCGGTTCACGCGGCCCTGGAGATGGACGCCTTATGTTTTTTATGCGCATCGCAACGAGCAGGGCAAACCGGCGATGTTTGAATTTCGGGAATGGAATTGGAGTACGGATGAACACTCGCTTTGGCCGGCAGACTGGGATTTATTGCTAGGCATGCAGACCCACCTGCAGGGAAAGTCGGCCAATGCCGGAAAACCGGAAACTTTTGCCAGGGAGTTGGAGGGCCTGAAGGAGCGGCTCAAGGATCGGGCGGTAACGGAGGAAGAATGCTGGAAAGCTTTCCTGGGGGGAAAAATCCAAAGAACTTTTCTGCCGGCCAGCCTCCGCTTCATGCAGGCGGAAGATCCCGGGCTGAAGGATGTGGACTGGTTTATCCCCCCGCGCGGAACATTGACACAATTTGATCACTTGGCCGTGCCGGCATCGGCCCTTCAAAAGGAAGCTGCCATCCAATTGATTCAGTTTTTATTGCAAGCGGAACAGCAAAGCGGGTTGATCAAGGAAAGCGGTTATTTCCCGGTCAAAAGCCTGGAAGGGCACGAGTGTGATTTCACGCCTGCGAATCCCGCAAATTCGCAACAAAAGCTTGCCGAGGAAGAATGGTTTAAAGGGTGGGTTAAGGGATGGTTCAATACCACGGAATTTCTGGTGGACAAGCCGCCGCTGCCTGTTGCCGACAAACCTGTGCCAGCCGCTGCGCCGCCGGAACAAGCGGCGCCAGCAAAGTAGGATCTGCTGGCGGGTTCAGTTATAATACGGCTCCCGCCAAATGCCGCATCGTTTTAAAAAGCTGCGCGGGAGTAAATGGCTTTTGAATCAGGCCATCCACCTCGGGTAATTCACTGGTGTTGAGGGCAAAGCCGCTTGCCACCACGATCCGCGCCTTGGGCAGCAGCAGGCGCAATTGTTTCACGAGGGCGGGCCCTTCGGGTCCCGGCATGGTCCAGTCTGTGATGACCCAATCGATCTCATGTTTGTGTTTTTCCGCCAATTGCAGCAGTTCATTTCCATCCTGGGCGGTGAAAAATTTGCAGTCCCTTTCCTTCAGATAAGCGCCCAGAACATCGAGGCAAAGAGGTTCGTCATCGGCAATCAACAGGCTGCTGTTGACAAGAGTTTCCACCGCCGCCGTGCCCTCATATTTTTCCACTGTGACGCACTGGAAAGCGTGGACCGGAAGATAAAAGTTCAAGCGGGCCCCATGCGGATAAGTGTTTGCAGCTTCGATGAATCCATGGTGTTGCTCCAGGATTCCGCGTGAAGTGGACAAGCCCAGGCCGGTGCCGGCCCCGGGGGGTTTGGTCGTGAAGAAGGGATCAAAAATATGCTCCAGATCGGCTTCCGGGATGCCGTTTCCGTCGTCCAGGATTTCACAGAACACATACTGCTGGAAAACGGTTCCGCTTTCCCGCTGGCAGACGCCGGTTCTAACCTCAATTCGCCCGCCGAGCGAAACGGCATCGCAGGCGTTCAACAAAAGGTTCAGGATGACCTGCTGGATCTGGGATGGATCCAGTAATACGCCAGGCAGACCCTCGCCAAGTTTCAAATCGAGGTGGATGTTTTTCTTTGCGACTGGCTGGATGAGGGCAGCAGTCTTTTTTACCAGTTCATTGAGCTTTCCATATTCGAACTCGGGGGTGCCTTGCCGGGTGGCGCTCAAAAGCTGTTCCACGATGCGGCTTCCCCGCTGGCTGGCCTCCATGATTTTGCCCGCCAGTTCATGCCCTTCCGCGAGGCTGCCGGTATTTTTCAACATCCGACTCAGGTTCCCGGTAATAATGTGCAGAAGGTTGTTGAATTCGTGCGCCACGCCTCCTGCCATCCGGCCAAGGGCCTGCATTTTGCTGCCTTCGCGCAGCAGTTGTTCCTGTTCTCGCCGCGCATAGGCCGCCCCAAACAGGTCCGCCGCCAGCTTCAGCGAATCCAATACGGCAGGTTCCCAGGAACGGTTTGCCTTTTGATCTTTCAATGCCAAAAAGCCGATGAGCCGGTTTTCATGGCGGATTGGAATCAACGCCAGGGATTTCAGACCGTGTTGCCGCATAAAGGCCAGGACATCTCCCGTGGCCTTGATTTCGTTCTGGCAGACGATGTTGCCGGCGAAAAGCTGCTGTTTCCATTCCGCCAATGACGGGTTTTCCAGGTCTGACAGGACGAATGGCGTGGAATCAGCCGGGCAGGCGCCAAGCAGGAGCGGTTCGCTCCGGCGGCGGTCAGTGAAAACGGAAGAGGCTTTGATGGAGGCATAAAAGGCATCGATCTTCAGAATCAAACCGATTCGAAATATCATTTGGTCGAGGGGTTTTTCCAAATCCTGTCTTTTGAGGATCTCATCCGCGCTCGAGCTGATTTCCGCAAGAATGGCATCTCGCTGGTGTAAAAGCGCCATGGTTGCCAGTTTTTCCTCGACCGCCTGGATGCGCTGCATGCTGCGCCAGCGGACGAACATGCCCAGAATCGTGGCAACCAGCACGGCCACTCCCGCCACGGTTCCGCTGTTGTTATCCACCTCGAAAAATTGCGCCTGCATGGTATGCGCGTCGAATGCCGTGATCACCACCGGAATTTCATCCGGTGATGAAGCTTTCCAGCCCGGCACGGTTTTGAATGAGTATTCGGGGGCGTTGACTTCCTTGCCGGGAAAGATTGACTTGTCCTCTTTTAGAAAGCCCCATTCGCTGAATTGCGGCGCCTTGCTGGTTTGAGCGGCGTGCATGTTCCGTTCAAAGAGATTTTCCAACGCGGGATTTTTTAATAGTTCGTTCAGATGCAGGCGGGACCGGGTCTCGTGGAGAATCTGCAATTTTCCGTATTTGAATTGCGCCACCCAGATGGCCAGGATTTCAGAATTCTCGGACTGGAGAGTCTGCAAGTGCCGCAAAGCGGAGTCCTCGATTTCCATTTGTATCTCACCGGGGCTGTGGAGATCCGGCGAAAGGGCGGCTGATGCCATGTTGGTGAGCGAGAAGGTCCGGGTAACCATGTTTTGTTTCAGCAAGGTTTTCGTCGTGCCGCTCAGCAGGAAAATCATGAACAGCACGCAACTGGTGAAGACGGACCAGAATAGCAGCGCATCTATGTACCAGACCGGCCTGAAAATTTGAAAAAGCCCTTTTTTCTGGATTTGATCGTTCATGAATTTGCAACGCCACCTGTTTGCTTCGAACGTTTTTCGCTCCGCAACGCTTCCCAGCGTTCCAACCGTTCCGCAATTGTCTTTTCATAGCCGCGGCCCGTTGGTTTGTAAAAGCTTTTGACTTCCGCCATCATTTTGTCAGGAGAAACACCTTCTGTAAAATCGTGGGCGTATTGGTAGCCTTCGCCGTGGCCGAGCTTTTTGGCGCCGGCATAATGAGAATCGCGCAATGCCACGGGTACTTCCAGGGTCCGGCCTTCGGAGATCGCCCGGGCGGCCTCCTCGCCTGCCGCGTAGGCCGCGTTGCTCTTGGGCGCCGTGGCAAGGTAAACGGTTGTTTCCGCCAGCGGAATACGGGCTTCCGGAAGTCCGATGAACTCCACGGCCTGCTGGCAGGCCACGGCCAGTACCAGCGCCTGGGGATCGGCCAGGCCGATGTCTTCCGCAGCCGATATGACCAGGCGCCGCGCAATGAAGCGGACTTCCTCCCCGGCATGCAGCATCTTGGCCAGAAGATACAGGGCGGCATCGGGTTCGCTGCCGCGTACGCACTTGATGAACGCGGAGATGGTGTCGTAATGGGAATCCCCGTCGCGGTCATAGACCACGGCCTTGCGTTGGATGGATTCTTCCGCCACTTCCAGCGTAAAATGAATCGCGCCCCCTTGCTGCGGGCTGGACAGGACGCCCACCTCCAACGCATTCAGCGCCTTGCGCACGTCGCCGTCGCAGATTTTGGCCAGATGGGCCAGCGCCTCGTCGTCCGCCTGTACCCGGGATGACGCTAACCCTTTGTCAGGATCGGAGAGGGCGCGGCGCAGCACGGGCACAATCTCGCTCTCGCTCAATGGGCGGAACTCAAACACCTGCATGCGCGAAATCAGCGCGGCGTTGACGGAGAAAAACGGATTCTGCGTGGTGGAGCCAATCAGTCGGATTGTGCCCATTTCCACATGGGGCAGGAGCGCGTCCTGTTGCGATTTGTTGAAGCGGTGGATTTCATCCACCAGCACCAGGGTGCGCTTTCCGTTGTGACGCCATGTGAATTCGGCCTCCTCCACTGTTTTCCGCAGTTCGGCCACGCTGGATTCAACCGCATTCAATGCTGTGAACCGTTCGCCGCAGGTGTTGGCGATCAAATGAGCTAGGGAAGTCTTTCCGGTCCCGGGCGGGCCGTAAAACAACAGCGCTGAAAAGCGTCCACTGGTGATCAGCCGGTGAAGCAATTTTCCGGGTGCCAGTATGTGTTGCTGGCCCGCGAATTCCTCCAGCGTGAGAGGACGCATTCGGGCCGCCAGATTCAGGCGGGTATTCGGCCTGGTTGCCACCTGACTCTCGAACAGTTCGGACATGCTTCCAATCTATCCTGCCGCGGAGTGATTCACTATCCTATTTTTTGAATGCGTGGACAACTTTGTTCCCGCCTGTCAGAATCGGAAGGTGCAGACAGTCGAACGACCCGATGTCCGATTGATCCGGGAACATCCCGATTGGGTGATTGTGGGCAAGCCGCCGAACTTGCTGATTCATCCCACCCGCCCGGACGGCCAATACACGCTGTTGGAATGGCTCAAGAACCGGTATCCGGGCGAGCCCGTGGCGATCATCAACCGTTTGGATCGCGAAACCAGCGGGCTTGTGCTTGTGGCGCGGACTTCCGAAGCCGCATCCGCGCTTGGCAAAATGACCATGCGCCGAGAAATCAGGAAAAGATACCTGGCCCTGGTCGTGGGGGAGCCCCTTCCTGCAGGCTCCATTTTAACACGACTGGATCGTCAGGGAAAATACCGTCCCTCGGAAATCCATCTGAAGCAGGCGGTGTTGGAGGAAGGATATCCCGCTGTCACCCGTTACACCTGCGTGGAGACGCGGCAGGATCGGGAGGGCCGAGGGGTTTCACTTGTCGAGGTGGAATTGGAAACCGGCCGCATGCACCAGATCCGCGTGCATCTGAGTCACATCGGCCATCCGGTGCTGGGCGATAAAATTTATGGGCCGGATGAAAAAAATTACCTCCGTTTTATCGAAGGCGGCTGGACGGAGGATTTGCAAAAAAGCCTGCAACTGCGCCGCCACGCCCTGCATTCCGCGCGGCTCGAATTTGTTTGGAACAATGAGCCTGTCGTGTGCCTCCTTCCGCTTTGGGAGGATATGTTGGAATTTTGGGACGGGCTGGCATTTTCACCAGAAAGTGAAAATGCCCTAACGAAAAGTTAGGAATTTTTCTTGCGCAGCAGCAACTCGACTTCGTCATCCGTGGTTTGTCGGAAATCGTCATACCAGTTTCCAACCGCTTCAAAATTGCCCGGGACATAACCGCAAACCACCTCATCGGCGAGGGACTTGAGTTTTTGACAAGCATCGAACGAACCGACTGGTACGGCCACGACAACGGTTCCGGCTTCATGTTTTCGCACGGCTGCAACTGCAGCTTCCATGGTGTATCCAGTGGCCAGGCCGTCATCCACAAGAATCACCGTTTGTTTTTTTAAACATGGAAGCGGCCGCCTGCCCCCGAACCGTTGTTCCTGACGACTTAAAGTTTCACGTTCCCGCTCCAACACTTCCCGTACCGTTTTGGGCAGAATTTTTTTTCGGTGTGGGATTTCCTTGGAAAGAATTTCCACTCCGCCCGAGGCAATGGCACCTATGGCAAATTCTGGAAACTGCGGCAGTCCGATTTTGCGCACAACGAGCACGTCGAGGGGAGCTTTCAGGGCCAGCGCGACTTCATAGGCGACGGGTATTCCGCCTCTGGGCAGGCCGAGGACAATAAGGTTTTTTTGACCCTGATGTTTTGATAACAGCGGGGCCAGAATCCTTCCTGCCGCGTATCGGTCTGTGAAATGCATGGTTCCCGACCTTTGTTCACACCCGGCACGGTGCTTCGACGACATGCCGCAGGAAGCGGCCCAAGTCGGTGCGCTCGATGTCTTCCAAAGCCATGTCGCGGACGATCTTCCAGTTGTCGGCTTTTTGCCAGGCTGGGTAGCGCTCTTTCACATCCTCAAATGCTCCCAATGCCCGGTATTTTTTGCCATACAGGTGTTGGACGGCCTTTTCTGAAAAATAGTTTTCAAAGGAGCGCCGTTCCAAAACATGGCAGCCGATGTCGGCCCGTTGGCAGGAATGCCCGAAGGCAAGCCGGTCGTTGGCAACGGACGCCTGGGCTGACGGCTTTTCGCTGTCGATCAACGCATAGACGTCCCTGCAGATTTTTTTGATCTCGGCCAATTCGTCGTCGCGGTTGGCGGTAATCATGCTTCCTCCTCCTAGCGGGAGCAAAATGACAGCATTTTCAGCCTTCATTTTTCGCAGGATCTGCCGGATGGCCTTGATCTCAGTGGGGCCTTCCACCAGCAACAGTTTGGTGCAGCCCTGTTGTTGCTGTGCGGCAAAATTCAGCTCGCCCAGTACTTCGCTCAAACGTTGTTCCGGTTTGAATTCCGTGACGGTGGTGAAGGTCTGTTCCGGATTGCGCAGGACGCTGTAAATGCGTTCGCCCGCGGATTTTGCGAGGCCGAGGTTGTGCGAGGCAAATACCAGGCCGATGCGCGCAAAGCCGCTCAATGCAGTGACGAAATCCGCCTGTAATGACACATGCAGGTGGGCTTCCGGTTCATCGATGAAGATATAATCCGGTCGGCGCAGCCGGGCGTGAAGCAGGATGAAAACCACCTGCGCAAGGCCGCTGCCGAGTTCTTCAATCGGTGTGGGGGCGTGGTTGACCAAAAACTCCAGGGTTCTGCCGCCTTTGCCCGGCACGATTTCAAACGATTTGAGACGGAACAGGGACTTGATTTCGTCGCAGACACGATCGAGATCCTTGCCGGATTTTTGAAGTTCGCGCACCTGCTCGAGAAAATCGCCGCCCATCTGCAGGTCGAACGAGCGTCCATAAAGGCTGAGTTCATCCAGGCCGCGGAACGGCCCGATGTACAGAGTCTTGGACAGGCTTTCGAAGACGTTTCTCCATTTTTCCAGGAATGCGGGATCGTCCAGAGGAGGCCGGCGACCCTGGTCTTCGTGATAAAAATTGGCACGGCAATGAAAATCCTTTCGTGAAATGACTATGAAAATATCGTCCGGGCCTGAATTGCCATTATGGCCGTTGGGTGAAGGGTGTAAAATTCGTATCCCGATGACAAGGTCCCCGTGGTTGTTGCGGTGAAAAATCTGGGTGCGGTCGGGCACGGCCAGCAACGGCGGAAGCTCCAATCCTTTGTCAATCAAGTTTACGCAGGTTTCGGGGCCCGAAGCCAGGCGGGTGAAAAGCGGACGGAATTCGTAAAACAGGCGCAGCAGGGTGGATTTGCCGGCGTTGTTACCGCCGATCAGCGCGGTGATGCCGCGCACGAGCCTGAGTTTGGCGGGAATCTCGTCGCCGAAGCAGCGGTAATTTTTGACCGTGATTTCGAGGTTCATAGAGGGGCCTGAGCCGATTTCAACTAATTCAAACAACAGTCTAGCCTGCATATTTCATACTCATTTCAATGGTCAACCTGTTAGCGCCGGGACGTAACAGCGGAAAGACACGAGCTGGGCATATGCAGGCTCTTGCAAAACCGCCTCAAAATAAGGCAGTTTTAATTCAAAAATCAAAACAAAATACCCATTCAGGCGGTTTTGCTTGTAACCCGGATGTTCCTGCACCCCTGTTCCCGCCATACTTTGGAGCAGGACATTTTGAAGCGGTTTTCTGAAGCGTGTGAAACATCCGGGTTAGCCACAAAAGAACACAAAAAAAACAAATTACGTGGAAGTTCCGGCAGTTTTTGAGTTCGCTGCGCTTTTTCGCGGCCATGTCCCTGTGCCCGGTTTTTTAGTAGGGCACTCAACGGCGGTTTTCTGAAGCGTGTATGGCATCCGGATTAACAGTAAAGAAAACCGCTGTGTGTCCCATGGAATTCTGCTAGCATTCAACGCAATGGTTCTACGCGAAAACACAAAGCTGGATCCGCGTGTGGCTTTGGTGGCGCGCCGCGCGTTGCGAACCCTCAAACGCTCGGGCATTCCTCATGCCCTTACAGGAGGAGCGCTTTTGAATCTTTTAGGCGTCGGAAGACCCACCTTTGATGTGGATATCATTGTTTCCCGCGCCCAATGGCAAAAGGCTGTGGATTTGTTGAAACGGCATTCGATCGACAATGAGCGCATGGGATTGTCTGGGGAGCCGGAGCCCGCTGCGATTCTAAAAACCAGGGAAGGCCCGTATCTGGAAATCTTTCCCGAAGGATTGACTGCCGGCGAAATTGCCAAATTGCGCGGCTATTACCGGGCGCATCGGGCGGGCAAGATCGCGTTCCGTGTGAAAGGGAATCCTTTGGTTAATTTGATCAACAGCAAGCTGGCCTCCTATTTGAGCGCCCGGGATCGTTTGCAGGATTTAAGCGATGTGCAGCGTTTGATCAAACATCAGGAGCTTTCCCTTGGCTTTGAATTGAAACTGGATTCGCGGGTTCGAAAAACGTTCCGTGATCTGTTGAAACGCACCCAACCTGTTAAAGCAACACCAGGCAAGCGTGTGCGGTCGCGTTCCTAAAGAGGTAGCTGCGAGGGGATTCTTCTTTTCAGCCCGTTTCCAGAGGCTAACTTGTATTGATTACAGACTGAAACCGATTATGACCGCCAAGACATTGCAGCAACTGGAAGCCATTTATAACCAGCCGATCTTTCAATTGATCGATCAGGCGCGGGAGATCTATCGCCGACACTGGCAGGACAATGAAGTCCAGCTTTGCACCCTGCTGAGCATCAAGACCGGCGGTTGCAGTGAAGATTGCTCCTATTGCGCGCAAAGCTCGCACTATCACACAGGCTTGGAGCGGGAAGAATTGCTGACCGTTGAGCAGGTCATGGAACACGCCCATCGGGCGAAGGAAGCCGGTTCCACCCGCTTTTGCATGGGCGCCGCATGGAAGGGCGTGCGTGAGGGCACGGAAAAATTTGAGCAGGTCAAGGGCATCATCCGCGAAGTGAGCAAACTGGGTATGGAAGTTTGCGTCACGCTCGGCCAACTGACCGAAAAGGCGGCTGAGGAATTGAAGGAAGCGGGTGTCACCGCTTACAATCACAATCTCGATACCGGTCCGGAATATTATCCTAACATTGTCAGCACCCACACCTACGGCGATCGTTTGAACACCATTCAGGCCGTCCAACGCGCCGGCATGGACGTCTGCTGCGGCGGTATTTTGGGCATGGGCGAAACCGTGACGGACCGCCTGCGCATGCTGGAGGTGCTGAGCGCATTTGACCCCGCGCCGGAGAGCGTGCCGATCAACTGCCTCATGGCCATGACTGGCACACCTTTGGAGGAATCGACCGCAGTGGATGTGTTCGACCTGGTCCGCATGATTGCGACCACCCGAATCATTTTGCCGAAGACAAAAGTGCGGTTGTCGGCCGGCCGTGCGAATTTGAGCAAAGAGGGACAGGCCTTGTGTTTCTATGCCGGGGCCAACTCGATTTTCTACGGCGGCAAACTGCTCACAGCGGTGAACCCCAAGGAAAACGAAGACTTGGAACTCTTGCGCCAGCTAGGCCTGAATCCCCAGGAGCCCCGCAAAACCTGCCTCGCCAAAGCAGAAGCCGCCACCCGCGAAGCCGCGCTGGTTTGACCTTTAGAGAGGGTCTAGGGCACAAGTACTCTGATTTTTAGGACAGGGATTGGGCCATTTGCACCGCGTAATCTGAACAAAATCAAGCCGCCCAAGCCAAACGTTGAGCCAAAGCCTGGCGCACACGTTCGTTGCTTTCCTGTTCCATCTGCTGAAGAACCCGGTTTTTTTCAAGCAAGAAGCGTTGAAATGCCTGGGGATCTTCACCGCAGACTTCACTCAAGCTTTTGGCTTGCTGCGGGGATTGCTTAATATTCATAGCTTTAATTGGAGGAATTGTTCTAGCTTGCCTTGGTCATAGGACACAAGTTCATTATTAGCATTGTTTTCTGCAATTAGCAATGGGTCGATTGCTTGCTCCGGCCGGGCTTCCCACGCATTCCAAAATAGCATAACTTTTTGAAAATGAGGGAAATAGGCCTCAAAATAAGAGGCAAAGTCACGGTGCGATGACAGTAAAAAATCAGGGTGAGCAAAGCGGCGGGTTTCTTTGGCCCGATACATGGCCCGACGTATGGCGGCTTGTATTGGGGATGCAACAGCGACCAGCTCCAGGGTATAACCCCGTGCTTTGGCTTCCTGGATGTGCTCCATTGTGGCCTCGAAATCAGACATCGAGGAATCCCAGATGAACGATCTGCCCATTTGCACCAATCGCTCAAAGAGTTTGTTTGCCAGCATGCGGGCTTCTTTCTGTACGATGGTGCTGGCACGCCCGTCTCCCAAGCGGCGGACCACTTCATATTCTGGCAGAAAGAGTTTGAAAGAATCGACCCCGACGATATTCCGAACCGATAATGGGCAATTTCTACCTGTCGCGAATTTGGAAAGTGTGGTCGATTTCCCCGCACCGTAGCCACCGCCAGCAAAAATAATGCGACGCTCAGTATTAGCGACTCCACGGCGACTCATTAATTGGACAAGTTCGTCTCTGTAGGTATTCCGCGCTATATGATCTCCTTGGGGCAAGAGCCGATCCTTAAGCGCAGAGCGCAAAAATTTGTCGAAATAGTCAAAATACGTCAGCGTATCGATGAACATGGTATCCAATGTTGAGCCAAGAACGGGATCATCGTCTTGTATAAGATAGGGTCGTGTTAGTTCATCCAAAGATACTTGAGCCCACCACCATTCCCAGAATTCCAAACAATCTTCCGTGTGTGAAAGCAATAGCGGGAAAGGGAATTTATCTCCTGCTTTTAGTGCTTCAAGGACGGGGCTCATAATTTCGAAGAAGCGTTCTTCACCAGTTGGATTTCATCTTCAGTCAGGCCGTACAGATCGTAAACTAGGCGGTCGCTTTGGCCAACTGCGATATTTACTCGAGTTTATCGGTAAAAGTAAAACGCCCTTTCCATTGTCGATCGGAGTGGTCGTTCGAATTCTTAACGAGCAGAACGACAACAGTGAAGACGCTAAAGAACAGGCCCAGGAAGAACCATAACCATGCGTTGCGCCCCGTATTCTGCGCCCAGAGCGCACAGAAGGCGCCAAAGAGAATGAGAACAAGGCCGGCGTCGCCAGCGTCCTTTGCTTTATTGTCCATTTCCGCTGCGTGCGCTTCCAGGTTTGCAATGCGCTGTTTATCGGGCAGTTGGGCGGATGCGGGAGTTGTGATGCAGATAAAAAGCCAGACAGACGCAAAAAGAAGCGGGAGAGTGCGCATACTATTCGTCCCACCCTATCCTGAACATTTTTAGCTCTGTTGAATTATATCCCTCCACAATTGCAGAAACTCGAGTTCCTGATGCATTTGACGACCAACGCAAGTTTTTGATCACATAATGGTAGCTCTCACCATGCTCTGCTTTCGCGTGAGCAATAACTTTGGCTGCGGTTTCTCCTCTGAAACTCAAAATTAATGACCCACACAAAACAATAGGCAGTAGGGCACCAATAAGAATGGGTTTTTTTACTGTTGCTGGAGAAATCCCTGCGGCAATCTGGGCTTCTGTGATCGAGGCTTGCCCTAAAGAGCGCTGAACCCAAAAGACAAATACTGTCACAATAATCGAAAACATCATATCCAAGAAGAATGTCCCTGGAGCTTGATGGAATACCGCCAACCAATATCCAAAGGGAAACATGAAAGGCATGACCAGATCCAAACCTATGAGCGCAGCAAAGATAAATAAGGCGAAATATCGGGTGTATTTGGCGGTTTTAAGTCCGCCCCGTAGCAGCAGAATTCCTGCAATTACCGCAAAAATATTAAAGCTGGAAGAATAGGATCTGTCATGTGTGATGCACCAGACCATCCATGCTATATCGACAAGCCCCACAATAATCAAAACGATGCCAACACGGCGCAAAATGGGCAGATGCTCTTTCATAAATGACT
>JAQTNW010000057.1 GCA_028713655.1 Candidatus Methylacidiphilales bacterium
CTTCAAAAATCCGAAATAATACGCCATGGTCGCGCCAATCAAAATCTCCAGGCCGAGAAGCATTTTGCCCTGCTAAAAGAGGTAGGTGCGGCAGGTGCTGTAAATCAAGGTCGATATGTCCAGCATACTCTTGTGCGCAGGCAACGCCTTGAGCTTACCGTATTCATAAACACCAAAAGCAACCCCCAACAGGCATACGAGGAGGCCCAGGCTCAAAATTTGTTCGCTCGACAGCGCAAAACCGGGAAAGTGAAAGATTCTATCTCGTACAGTGGGTAAGGCCAGGTCGGTGTCGGCGGCATGGCCGACAGAGGGCCAGGCTGCGACGGCAAGCGCCAATAACATACTGCAACAGGGAATGAGGGAACGATGATGAGAACTCTGTATTTTCATAAAACCTTTCAAATCGACTCTTTTTCTTATCAAAGCGAAAGCTAATGATAATAAGCTTATACCGGAAATCAAGTATCATTAACAAAATTAATAGTATTTTTACTTCGCTTATCTTAATTATTTAATTTGCTTGCTAATTCTTGCCGGTCCAATCGTCGCTGTATCCGCCCCTTCCCCTTTTTTCCCGGCTCCAACCCTTCCGATTCTCTCTTCAACGTCCCCAAGCTCACCGCATCGATCATTGACGTCCGCCCCCTCTCGTGCATGCTATCAGCTTGTTATGATCGCCACCCAAATCCGCCAAAAAGACGCACGGTTCTACTTCGTTTCCTACACCTGCGAGGACATCCTATCCAAGGTGCGGTTCATCAGCCGCTTTTATGCGGAAGGCGAAGCTCCCATCCGCCCCGAGGAAGTGACCGAAGATGACGAGGTTGGACGTTTCATCGAGCGCATCGAAAAGAATGACGCCGCCTTCCAGCGCCAGATGTCCAAGGGTAAAATCAAATCCATTCGAAATTTTTACGAAACGGCTGTGACCCAGCCTCCCATCCCCGGGACCGTGCTACTGTTCACGCCACAGGCCCTCGAATTCGAGCCTTTGGGCCAGTTCCAAAACGTCGGCAACCTGCGCGAACCTGCCGACAAATACCTCATCATCGACGGTCAGCATCGCCTGGCAGCCCTCGAATTTTATTTCCGCACCCACCCCGGCGAAGCCAAGTCGATTTACGTGCCCTGCATCATTTTTGACGGCCAGAGCGAGGACTTCGCGGCTGAAATGTTCGTTATCATCAATTCCACCACCACACGCATCAACAAAAGCCACTTGGTGGATTTGTACGAACGCGTTTCCTGGGAAAAGCCGGACAAGCGCTTTGCGGCCAAACTGGTCGAAAAACTCTACAATCAGGACGACAGCCCCCTGCAATACCGCATCAACCGCCTGGGCAACCGGAGCAAACAGGACAAGTGGATCATGCAGGCCGAACTTTTCAACGAAGTCCATCGTTGGATCCAAAAAACCTGGACCAAAATCGAAAAAGACGGGGCCAATGCCCGCACCGTCGAACGCCATTACCGCATCCTGCAGGAATTTTTCAAAGCCGCTCGCAACGCCTGGGGCGAAGCTTGGGGCAATCCGAAATATCATGTCACCAAATCGGTCACGCTCAAGGCGATGGTCCGCGTCTGCGCCGCCTTGGCGGCCAAGGATGCCAGCCCCGAGGACGGTCGCGACAAACGCTGGCTGGACCGCCTCCAGCCGTGGAGTGAAATGATCCGGGATTTTCGCGATGAAGGCTTCTACGAGCGCTTCGCCGCCAAGGGCCAGGTCGAGCGGGTCGGCAAACTCCATCGCATTCTTAGCGCCAAAATCGGCCTGGAAAAATGATGGAACTCAGAAGTCTGAATTAAGAATTAGGAATTATTCAAAATTCTGCATTCAACGTTCTTCATTTTCCTCCGCGATCTTCCTGTAAAATAATTTCCGTGGTGTCTTTTGCCCAAACCCTGTTGAAGGCCAACACCTGTGCTTGAAGCCGCGCACCGGATCGGCATGATGGTCATCTTTATGTTCCGGTACCTGTATAACATTGTCTTTCTGGCCGTCTTTCTGGTTACCTGCCCCTATTATATCTGCCACATGTGGCGGCGGGGGCGCTTGTTTCAGGCGTTTGGTGAACGGCTCGGCTTGTATTCGAGCGACGTAAAACAAAAGCTGGCTTCCCTGAAAGATCCGGTCTGGATTCATGCGGTCAGCGTGGGCGAGATGATGCTGGCCACCGTGCTCGTGCGGGAGCTCCGCAGAAACCGGCCGGATTTTCCAGTTGTCATCACCACCACCACCTCAACGGGCCGCCAGGTGGGCGAAAAACTGGTCGATGCGAACCTTGTCCTTTTGTACAACCCGGTGGATTTTTATTTTTTCGTGGCCCAGGCCTTTCGCTGCATTAAGCCCAGCATCCTGGTTTTAATGGAACAGGAAATCTGGGCCAACTATCTCTGGCAGGCCGAAAAACACAACGCACCCGTATGGCTTTTGAACGCCAGGCTTTCCGATCGTTCCTGGAACCGTTTCCGCCGTTTTCGCTGGCTCACCGAGCCGGTTTTGAAAAAACTTTCCTTCGTCGCGGCGCAGGACCGCCCGGATGTCCGGCGCCTCGCGGATGCCGGCTTTCCGGCCCATGCGATTTTTTACGTGGGCAGCATGAAGTTTGACGTGGCGGAACTCGCCAGCTTTGACGCGGGGCTGAGCGGACAGATTCGCAAAGCGGCGAACTGGAAGGACGACGAAATGATTTTGCTCGGGGGCAGCACGCACCCCGGAGAGGAACGTGTTTTACTGGAGATATTCTCCGATTTAAAAAAGCAATATCCGGGATTGCGCCTGTTGCTGGCTCCGCGCCACGTGGAACGGACCCGGAGCGTGGCGCAACTTTGCGCCGAATGCGGTTTTCTGGCGGTTCGCCGCAGCCGCCTGGAACCGGAAAAACCGCCTGCAGCTCCGATCGATGTACTGTTGCTGGACACAACGGGCGAACTGCGGTCGATCTACGATCTGGGGACCATAAACTTCATCGGCAAAAGCTTGGTAGGCAAAGGCGGCCAGAATTTTATCGAAGCCGCCCGGGCCGGGCGTCCGGTGGTGGTGGGGCCAAACATGCAAAATTTCTCGCGCCTGGCGGAGTACTTTGTCCGGGAAAACGCGCTGATCCAGGTGAAAGACCGCGGCGAGCTGGCGAATATTTTTACGATCCTGCTGGCGGACGCCGCAAAACGCCGGATGGCGGGCCAAAAGGCGCAGGATCTTTTCCGCGAAAACCTGGGCAGCGGAGCCCGCTCGGCTGAAATGATTTTACAGTATCTGGCTTCAAGGGCGTGAATTTCAAATCTCGAATTTGAGATTTAAAATATCAGTAAGTCGGCATGGAAGGATCAACATCTTCCGCCCAGCCTTCGATGCCGCCTTCCAGCGCCTTCAGCTTCTGGAAACCCGCCTGTTGCAAAATCCGAAACGCCTGTGCGGTCCGGATTTCGCCCTTGCAATAAATGACGATCTCTTTTGCCGTATCCAACTCGTGCATCCGCTTGGGCAGGTCCCCGACCGGAATGGGCAGAGACTTGGGAATCGCGCAAATCGCGATTTCATGCGGTTCCCGGACATCCAGCACCACCACGTCTTCGCCACGATCCAGCCTGGCCTTGAGTTCGCGCGGCGCGATTTCAGGAATCGCCAGATTTTTCTTTACCGGAGCGTCAACCGGCGCGGTGCCGCAAAACTGGTCGTAATCCACCAGCTCCTTGATGTGGGCGTTGGGCCCGCAGATCGGGCAGGTCGGGTCCTTGCGTATCCTCATTTCCCGCAGCTTCATTTTGAGCGCGTCAAACAAGAGCAGGCGGCCCACGGCCAGATCGCCGATTCCAACGACAAGCTTCACGGTTTCGATGGCCTGCATCACTCCGATGACGCCGGGCAGCACGCCGAGTACTCCGCCCTCGGCACAGGTGGGCACCAGGCCGGGATCGGGCGGTTCGGGATACAGGCATCGGTAGCAGGGGCCCTTTTCCGACCAGAAAACGGTCACCTGTCCGTCGAAACGGAAAATGCTGCCGTACACATTCGGCTTGCCTAACAAGACACAGGCATCATTTGTCAGGTAACGTGTGGCGAAGTTGTCCGTGCCGTCCACGATCACATCATATTCCTTGAACAGCTCCATCGTGTTTTCCGAACGCAGGGCGATTTCATAGGGCACGACATCGACATGCGGGTTAATGTCCCGCATGGCTTCGAGCGCGGATTGCACCTTGGGTTTGCCGACGCTGGACGTCCGGTGGATGATCTGGCGTTGCAGATTCGAGGTATCGACGCGGTCGAAATCGACAATGCCGATCCGGCCGATGCCAGCCGCCGCCAGATAGGCTAACAACGGAGAACCCAGGCCGCCGGTGCCGATGACCAGCACCCGGGCCGCCTTGAGCCGTTTTTGTCCTTCGAGGGTCACCTCGGGCATGATCAGGTGCCGGCTGTAACGCTTGATTTCTTCATTGGAAAAATCAATGCCGGGGACGCGGGCTGCAATGTCGGGTACGTAGCTCATGGGATTACGGTTAAATGTGGTATTCGAGGGATTCGTTGGTGCTGGACCGCAGGACGCGCACCTGTGCCACCAGCCTGGACAAAGTGACCTTCTGCAAAACCGCCTGCGCCGCCGTCTGCGCTTCCGCAACAAGGCTGTGAAAAACCCTGCTGGTATCATCCATCCCAGCCGTGGAACCGCCTTCTGTCTGCCCAAAACCGTCCAGCAACGCGACAATTTGGTCCAAATGGATTTGTTCGGGCGCCGTATTCAGGGCATAGCCGCCCTCGATGCCGCGCCTGCTTTTCAGCAACCCGCCGTTTTTCATCACCAAAAGGATTTGCTCCAGGAATTTCTCCGGGATGCGGGTGGTGTCGGCGATTTGGGAAATCTGGTGCCATTCGCTGCCCGCCTGGGAGCGGAGGGCGATTTCGACCAGTGCGCGCACACCGTATTCGCTCTTTTTGGAAAGTTTCACAAAACGCAAGAATGGCCAACAATGCCGCAAGCGTCAACGTTTTGGATGGGTTCAACGCAAGCTACCCAAGGAAAACGTGGAATGTGGAAAATTTACCTTTGCGAGCTTTGCGGCGCGAAAATGTATTTTTCTCAACTGAACGCTTGAAACTTTCGTCCCTAAACTGAAAACTGGTTCCATGTCCGCACTCACCGAATCCCCCGCCTGGAAGGCCCTCGAACACCACCAAAAACAAACCGCCCCGCTTCAGATGCGCGAGCTCTTCGCCCAGGACGCGCAACGGTTCGAAAAATTTTCCCTGCAGTTTGAGGACATTCTCCTGGATTTTTCGAAGAACCGCATTACGGCGGAAACTCCCCTACTCCTTCGACAGCTCGCCCAAAGCGCCGGATTGGAGCAGTGGATCGAAAAAATGTTCCGTGGCGAAAAAATCAATTTCACGGAAAACCGGGCTGTCCTTCACATCGCCCTCCGTAATCGTTCCAATCACCCCATTCTGGTGGATGGACGGGATGTAATGCCGGAGGTGAATGCGGTGCTCAAACACATGCGCGAATTCACGGAATCGGTACGCCAGGGCGCATGGAAAGGCCACACCGGCAAGGCCATCACAGACGTGGTCAACATCGGCATCGGCGGCTCCGACCTCGGCCCCGTCATGGTCACCGAAGCGCTCAAAGCCTACGCCTCCCCCCGCTTGCGCTCGCATTTTGTTTCCAACGTCGATGGCACCCACATCGTCGAAACGCTGAAACCGCTCTCGCCCGAAACAACCCTTTTCATCGTGGCGTCCAAGACTTTCACCACCCAGGAAACCCTGACCAACGCGCAGTCGGCCAAGGACTGGTTCCTGAAATCGGCCGGGGATGAAAAAGCCGTGGCGAAACATTTTGTGGCCCTTTCCACCAATGAGGCGGAGGTGCGCAAGTTCGGCATCGACCCCGCCAATATGTTCGGCTTCTGGGACTGGGTCGGGGGCCGCTACTCGCTTTGGTCGGCCATCGGCCTGTCCATCGCCCTCTGCGTCGGCATGGACGCTTTCGAGGAATTGCTGGATGGAGCCCACGCCATGGACGAGCATTTCCGCACCGCTCCGTTTGAAAAAAACCTGCCCGTCACCCTCGGCCTGCTCGGAATCTGGTACAATAATTTCCAGGGCGCCGACACCCACGCCATCCTGCCGTACGACCAATATATGCACCGCTTCCCGGCGTATTTCCAACAGGGCGACATGGAAAGCAACGGCAAGACGGTCAATCGATCCGGCAAACGCGCGGATTATTCCACCGGCCCGGTCATTTGGGGCGAGCCCGGCACCAACGGCCAGCACGCCTTTTATCAACTGATCCATCAGGGCGCGAAGCTGGTCCCCTGCGACTTCCTTGCGCCTGTCCATACACTCAACCCAATCGGCGAACACCATGCGATCCTGCTCTCGAACTTTTTTGCGCAGACCGAGGCGCTCATGAAAGGCAAGACCGAAGCCGAGGTGCGCGCCGAATTGGAAAAGGAAGGCCTTTCCGGTGAAAAACTGGAAGCCCTGGTTCCTCACAAGGTGTTCGAAGGCAACCGCCCCACCAACTCCATCTTCTTCAAAAAACTGACGCCCCGAACGCTGGGCTCGCTGATCGCGATGTATGAGCACAAGATTTTTGTCCAGGGCATCATCTGGGAAATCAACTCCTTCGACCAATGGGGCGTGGAGCTGGGCAAACAACTCGCCAAAAAAATCCTGCCGGAACTCAAAGGCGCCGCGGCCGTCACGTCACACGACAGCTCCACCAACGGCTTGATCAACTGGTACAAACAAAACATTTAACGCCAAGCCGCCATGCGCCCGCGGCGCACGTCCGCCACAGGACGGACTCGCCGTGGTGCGCAAAGGCGCAATTTGTGTTCTTTGAGTTCTCTTGTGGCAGAACTTGTGTTCCGAATTCAAAATTCTGCATTCATCATTTCCCTTCGCGATTTTCCTGTAAAAAAAGCGGTTCTTGTATTTCAGGTATGGGGTTGGGTCACGGAATGGGTACAAATCCGCCGCATTCCTGCCACATTTACCGGCCATAGATAACCCTCTGTGATGCCGCAACTTGGAATATTTTTTAAAATATTTTTATTCTTTGCTTGTACCAAAGCCAAAGTGGCGTTAATTAACAATCAACAGACCGATTATTGACTGACTAATCCAAGATGACGCGCCCGGCCATTGCCAGATCTTCCAGGACCCCCAAGCGGACCCAGGCCCGCAGCAGGGTGAAACAATACGTTCTCGATACCAATGTCCTGATCCACGATCCCAACTCGATCTTCGAGTTTGAGGACAACATCATCTGGATCCCGGTTGAGGTGCTCGAAGAGCTCGACCGCTTCAAGTCCGAGTCCACCACCCGCGGGGCCAACGCGCGCGAAGTCCACCGCCATCTCTCCCGGATATTCAAAACCTCGCGCGACATGCAAAGCGGCGTCAGCCTGGAAAACGGCGGGCGAATCCGTGTCGCCATCAACCGACAGGTCAGCTTTGTGGATGACAAATGGGTGCTGACCGCCGAGTCCCCGCGCTTTCGGCTGCTCAAAACGCTCTTCCCGGACCTTTCCCTGCCTGACAATCGAATACTCGCCACCGCCGCCTACATTGCCGACACCGCGCAACCGCCGACGATCCTGGTCACCAAGGACCTGAACATGCAGCTCAAGGCCAAGGCCCTGGGGATCGAGGTGCAGGATTACCGGACGGACCGCGTGGAGGATTCCGACATCCGCCGCACGGCCAAGCAGGCCAACACCGAGGACTACGAGGCCATTGAAGTCGATGCCCACCGCCTTCAGGCGTATGCCAGCCAGGGCGAAATCCAGCTCACAACCGGAAAAAACATGCTGCCCAACCAGTATGTTCTGCTGCGCAACAAGGAGGACCAAACCCACGGCATTCCTGCGCGCCACATGGCCGACGGAGTTTTCCGAAGATTGGGAACCGACTTTATTTCAATCCGCGGCGGGCGCTACTTCAAAGCCGCCAATCTCGGACAACGCTTCTTCCTCGATGCGCTTTTCGACCCCGAGATCGCCCTGATCACCGTCTATGGGAAGGCCGGAACGGGCAAAACCCTGCTTTCGGTCGGAGCCGCGCTGCAGCAGGTTCAAAACGGGGACTACGACAAAATGCTCATCACGCGCGTGATCATGCCCACGGGGCGCGACATCGGGTTCCTACCCGGGACCAAGGAGGAAAAAATGCAGCCCTGGGTCCAGCCGACGTACGACGCGCTGGAGCTTCTCCTTTCCAAGCCGAAAAAACCCGAGCAGTTTGAGGGCAAACGGCAAAGCGACCGCAAACAATCCCAAAACGGGAACAGCCACTTTGAATCGCATTCCAATGGAAACGGGAATGGGAACGGCGCGATCAACATGAACGGGCGCCAGGCGCGTCCTTACGAGCCGCTGTTGCTAAACGGCACGATCGAGATCGAGGCCATCGCCCATATCCGCGGGCGCTCCATTCCGAATTCCATCTTCATTGTGGACGAAGCCCAGCAACTCACTCCGCACGAAGCCAAGACCCTCGTCACCCGCATGGGGAAGGGCAGCAAGCTGATCCTGATCGGCGACCTTGCGCAGATCGACAATCCCTACGTGGACGCCCACACCAACGGGTTGGTCTATACGAGGAACCGATTGCAGGGGCAGAGCTTCATGAGCCACATCAACCTGTTCAAGGGCGAGCGCAGCCTCATGGCCGAAGTGGCCGCAAACCTGATGTGATTTCCCACAGCTCCGAAACAAGCATTTAACGCCAAGGGCATAAGGCGCTGAGACGCAAAGGAAGGAATTTTTAAGCATGGATTCCAAATTTAAACTTTCGGCTTTTGTGTAATAAATTTGTTTTATCCACTTTTGCGAGTTTTGCGCATTTTCGCGGCTAACCCTGTTCCAGTTTTGCGTTTTGGCGTTAAGACGCGCGCCTTTTTCCGTTCGGGCACGACATACTGCGAAAAATCCTGCAACAAGCGGCTCGACGCCAGCACGCTCATGTGGACATCATTTTCCGCATATTCCGTGGACAGAATTTTCGCCTCACGATGCAGCCGGGCAATGAGGGAGGATTCCGACTGCGGGATATTCAGCGTCACCACTTGGGTATTGCCGCCCACCAGGC
Source organism: Candidatus Methylacidiphilales bacterium (assembly GCA_028713655.1). Lineage (NCBI taxonomy): Bacteria > Pseudomonadati > Verrucomicrobiota > Methylacidiphilae > Methylacidiphilales > Methylacidiphilales bacterium. The sequence goes on from JAQTNW010000057.1 coordinate 9,107, forward strand.
CTGCCATCCGGTGTTTCAATTCTTCAATCCCCTCACCGTTGAGTATGGAAATGAACAAGGCGTCGGGAAAGTTCCGGAGCAGGGCCTTGCGGTCCGCCGGTTCCGGCAGTTTGTCGGCCTTGTTCAAGAGAGTCAGGCTGGGTTTGTCGCCGGCGCCCAGTTCTTCCAAGACCCGCAGGGTGGTCGCGTGAAATTCGGCGACCCGCGGATGGCTGCAATCCAGGACATGGATCAAAAAATCGGCCTGGACCGATTCCTCCAGCGTGGCGTTAAAAGCCTCGATCAGGCGGTGCGGCAATTTGCGCACAAACCCGACCGTGTCGGTCAAAAGCAGCGGCTGGTTGTTCGGCAGGGAAACGCGGCGTGTGGTGGTGTCAAGCGTGGCAAACAGTTTGTCCTCCACCAGCACCTGCGCGCCTGTCAGCAATCGCAACAGGGAGGATTTGCCCGCATTGGTGTACCCGACAATGGCGGCGTTCGGTACCGGGACGCGCTTGCGTTCCTTCCGCTGGGTGGCGCGGCTCCGTTTGACTTCGATGAGCTCGCGCTTCAAGCGCTCGATGTGTTTGCGCATCAGGCGGCGGTCGATTTCCAACTGCGTTTCGCCCTCGCCCTTGCCGCCGATGCCGCCGGCCTGTTGCCCAAAATGGCTCCAGGCGCGTGTCAGACGCGGCAGGCTGTATTCCAGCCGGGCCAGTTGCACCTGCAACCGCGCCTCTCGCGTTTGCGCGCGTTTGCCAAAGATGTCCAGAATGACCTCCTGCCGGTCGATCACGGCCAGTTTGGACAGGGTTTCCCAGTTGCGCTGCTGGGCGGGCGACAGGTCATTGTCGAAAATAATGACGTCAGACTTGAGCTCACGGGCGCGCGCCGCAATTTCCTCCGCCTTGCCGGAGCCCATATACAGGCGGGCGTGAGGTTCCCGCACATTCACCAGCAGGCTTTCGGCGATCGGAATTCCGAGGGTGCAGGTCAGTTCTCCCAGTTCATCCAGCAGGCTTTGCGCCTCCTGCTTGTCGTCCGCGCCCGTGTACATGCCCACGAGAACCGCGCTTTCGACCATTTTCGGCTTTTCTTTGATTTCAAACATGGATCAAGAGGACATTAACACGGATGGGAAAGCAGCACAAAACATGTTTCAACAGGATTAACGGGGATAAACTGGACGAGAAAGGACGGATATGGAGTGCGGTGGCAAGCCGGAAGAAAATGATGAATGCTGAATTTTGAATTCAGAAAGCGCCGAAAGTTCAAAGTGGATAGCCCTCCGCTTAAATGCTCGCGATTGCTATCGGAGTTCACTCGCGATGGCTATCGGAGTTGACCCTATTCACGACATTATGTGCGGGCAGCTTTGCGGCGCAGGTCACAGCCTGATGAAAGGGGTCCTGTCCGTCAAGCCGGTCGATCAATTCAACGCCTATATCAAGACGAACAAAGCCGCGCCTGCAGAGCAAAAGACAGCGGCAGTGCCTTGATTAATTTTCTCGGATGAAATTGGAGGGACGGGCGCCGTCTCGTCCCTTAAAAGCCGACTTCTCCCGCTGAGCCAAAGAGATCACGGAGTTTTTAACGCAACTCCGACATGCATCGCGAGCGGAAGTCGCAATGCGCCAGCGTCGCACGCAAAGACGCAGGAACGTAAATTGTTTTGTCTTACAGGAGCGCGGGCGTCCCGCCCGCACTTTCCGGCATCCTGCCGGAAAGGTTCTTTTGCCCTTATCCTAACAACTTAGACAAAACCCGGCATGTTGCCCGGTGGTTTTGCATTTGCGTGATTCCTAAAGCGTTATTTGGGACAATCGAAAGGCAACTCCAACACTCGTCGCGCGTGTTCCAGACTCCTCACGGAGCTGGCATGAAGCGGATTTGACCATCGGAGTTGACTCCATTCATGAGATCGATTCAATTTTCTAGGTCTGACCCCCTGATACAGGATTGGCAAACTCTCAGAAAGCATCCCACTTGGAGTCATGCCTGTTTTGTCCATTGCCGGAACGTTGGAGGCCACGTCCACCGCTAACCTGCATATTTCATACTCATTTCAATGGTCAACCTGTTAGCGCCGGGACGTAACAGCGGAAAGATACGTACTGGGCATATGCAGGTTATTGCAAAACCGCCTCCAAATAAGGCAGTTCCAATTCAAAAATCAAAACAAAATACCCATTCAGGCGGTTTTGCTTGTAACCCGGATGTTCCTGCACCCCAGTTCCTGCCACACTTTGGAGCAGGACACTTTGCTGAGGTTTTCAGAAGCGTGTGAAACATCCGGGCTAAAGCACAAAGGAAATGCAGAATGTAGAATTGAACCGCATTCTGAATTTTCCATTTCCCTCCTCACTCCTTTCGTGGCTTTCGTGTTGTTCGTGGTTCAATTCAAGTTTAAAGTCTTAAGTTTTATGTTTTAAGCTCCCCAATATCAGTGTTCATCTGAGGTTGAAAATGTGCTCCTGCGCCTTGGCGTCTTGTGCCCTTTGCGTTAAAATTTGCTTCCTGAATTTCCGCCACTCTTGCACGAAAACAATCTGTGATTTAGTTTTCGATATGGATGTCCGTTCACTTTCGTCTGAATTTCAAGCTCTGGCTGCGGATCAAAAGTTCGTCTGCCACGAATATGGAAACGTCAACGGCCATCCCCTGCGCGCGTTTACCCGTCAGATCCCGGACAAGCCGCGGATCTATTTTTCATCGGGCATCCACGGGGATGAACCGGCCGGTGTGCTGGCCTTGCTGCAGCTTCTGCGGGACGGATTTTTTGACAGCCGGGCATCCTGGTTCATTTGCCCCCTGCTAAACCCCACAGGCCTGGAGCGCGGCACGAGGGAAAATGCGGACGGCATCGATCTCAATCGCGAGTACCGACATCCCAAAACAGCGGAAATTCGCTCGCACCGCGCCTGGATCGAATCCCAGCCACCGCAGCATGCGGCGCTGTCCCTGCACGAAGACTGGGAAACCACGGGCTTTTATCTGTATGAAATCAACACCTCGACACGGCCCTGCATCGGGCCTGCGGTACTGGAAGCTGTAAAGCACGGGATGGAAATTGAAACCAAAAACATCCTGGATGGACATCCTGTGAGCGCTCCCGGATATATTTATCATCCGCCGGAGTCGGATGAACGGGAAACCTGGCCGGAAGCGATTTTTCATGTGAAGCATTGCGCGGTGCTGTCCTGTACTTTTGAAACGCCGAGTTCCCAACCGTTGGAACAGCGTGTGGACGCCCACATCACCGCCGTCAAAGCCGGGGTGGAAGAATTCATCAAAAACTTTGTGCCTCGGGAAGGACTCGAACCTTCAACCAATTGATTAAGAGTCAACTGCTCTACCATTGAGCTACCGGGGCCTTTAAAGGGGAAGGATATTACTACCGAGTCACGATGGGAGGCAAACAAATTTGGGAGCCTCCAACCCGGATGTTTCACACGCTTCCGAGCGACATCCAGGTTACAAGAGCCCGCATTTTCGGCATTCCCGTTTCAGGGATCAAATCGATTGACGCTGATAACGCGGAATTGATAGTAGGTTTCCAGGGAGGCCGCGCCGGAGTTCGTCGCGTAATCCGGCAGGGGATGGGCAGTGTCGTTTACATCAATATAACGCTCGAAGAGCACGGAACCCCTGCCCTCACCGGTGACAAAGTCGTTCCCCTCGGTCCATTGGTTAACGGTCGAGTTTGGACGCTTCTTCAAGGTCTGAACACGATAGTGAACGCGGAAAGTGTTCGACCGTGTTGTTAGGCGCGGATACAGCGTGGTGTAGATCCGCTCCCGTGTATTGTCACCCGTAAGTGCATGGCTTGCCCAGTATGTGGCCATGGCTCCGTCCAACGACGACTTGGAAGTCGTGCTGGGCGAAGCATCGTCGGGGATGATGTGCATGTCGCAAATTTCGGATGGGGTGCGGAAGGCGTAAAAAGGTTGGCCATTAGGGTCTTTGGCGCCGTCGGCACCGCTGAAGCGCTGCTGGAACTGCGTCAGGGTCTCCGGGATTTTAACATCCCGGCGGTAGTTTTTATTAGGGTCAATAGTGGAATAGATATTTTTATAGGCTCCATTGTAATCCGTCGTTGGCACCGAGATGACTTTTTCGTGTTTGAGTACGGCATACAGCCCGGTGCTGCGTTCGATGTAGGTGAAGGGCACAATCTGGTAATTCATGTTGATCTTGCCCGCTGTCGAAAGCGGTTCACTGATGGCATAGGGCTCCACCACGGGCATCCAGAACAGATCCATCATCAAGTAATCGGGATTATTGATGAATGCTCCGGCAGGCCCGGGATAATCCGGATGGCCGGGCTGGCGGCGGAAAAGAAGAGTCTGCCAACCCTGGTTGCGTTTGAAACCGGTCGGCAACGAACCAAACATGCCCGGTGAGGGTATCATGCGGCTCGGAGAGGTAAAGTTGGTGTTGGCGACATTTTGGGGCGAATAGTAGGGAGTCCCATTCGATACGGACGATACGATATCGCCCTGCTCGGGTGCATTCAAATAACCACCGTCCATCAGATTTCCCACGCCATTATCCCAATCTCCATTGGCGATCGCCGCTGCCGCCGGGCAGGGAACCTTGGGACAGGGCACAAAAGACCAGGGATAGAAATTTCCCGGTCCAAGATTCGCCAAGGTCCCTGTATTGCCGTTGACATTGCTTATGCCCCCCATGCCGCTTGCAGGATCGGAAATGATGGAATGCGCAAAATGTTTAATGCCATCAGCGTTGGGATGCACGCTGAACATTCCGGCTGAAACCGTCTGCGACATGGCGATAAACCGGGGATCCAACGTTTGCGCGGGGCTTCCCTGCGCCGCAACCAGGGAATAGATGACATCGTTATTCCTGTCGACGAGCGGAGGGGCTGACCCGGCCGCCGACGGCGGGTTGAATCGTCCGCTATTAGCGCTAGGCCCAACCCCGCATCCGCGTGCCTGAAAGGTCCAAGCGAAGCCGGTAGGTAGAACAGGAGCAGGCGCAGCGGTCGCCGGAAAACTAAGGTTTAGGGTTTGGATAACCGTTTGGATGCCTGTTACAGGGTCGGGAAGTCTTTTCCGGATGGTAATGGTGATCGGAGTCCCGGTAAAAGTCAGGGTGGGCAAGATAAGAGGCCTGGCAGGCGGAGGGGGGGCGATTTGCCTGACGTTGATGGTGACCGGTTCGCTGACAAAGGGATATTGCCGGTTCATCACCGAGCTAGGCGGTCCGAGATAAGTGGAGAAAGAGGGATCTTTCGCGAGGCGGCCAGTGCTGCCAAAATTGCGCTGCCGAATTTGGCGTCCCCACAAGGCCCAGTTTGTTCCGAAATTACCTCCCGCATCCATCTTGCCAAAATAAGAATAGGCGACTCCCAATTCAAAAATTCCCGCATCGGTATAGGTCTGCCGGGATATATCGGGAAAACTGAAATTGACGGGGCCGACGTCCGCGTCGCCTTGGACAGTCCAGTTTTCCAATCCTTTGACCAAAATCTCGACATCAGAGTGCATGGGAACTTCCGACTGCATCGGGGTGAACGGTTCCAGGATCAACGCCGCTTCGATGCGGATTTGTTTCGTCCTGGGGTTCGCGACGTCATCTTTGGTCAGAGGGGTTCCCACCGCCAGTGTGAGATTCGTGGCGGGATCGTTACTGCTCTGATAGCCTTGGGGATTGGGATGCCCTGCGCCTGTAACTATGTCTTGCGGATCCGCCGTGCAAATGAGCCACAAACCCACTTCACCGATGCTGACGATTCGGCCAAAACCGCGTGTGCTGCCGATTGTAATGGGGGCCACCTCGGACTTTCCAAAATCAGGCCCCGTACCCCCGGCATACTGGAAAGAGACGCTGGGAAGATTCATATCGTTGAGATTCGTGCAGCGGATGTAATCGAAGATTTCGGTGAGAATCTGGTCGCTGTCGGCCCCAAATTTGCTTGCCAGATTCCCGCCAAACCCGGGCACATTCGTGGCCATCAGCGTATGCAAATAGGAATAGATATCCTGGTTGCGCTGGATATTAATGTAATCATTCGTGGTGCTATCCTTGTCCTGTCTCTGGAAGTAATAGAGCTTGTTGTTGACCGTGCCGCAAAACGCAATCAGCCTGTCAAAAGCGCTGCGATGATTGGTATCATTCGTTGAGCTGATCGGCCAGCAAACAACCTTGGGTGTGCCAAAAAGCGTGGTTTCAGGCGAGCGGCTGTGCGCAGTGATGAAGAACTTCGCTTTTTCGATGTCGTCCTGAGTGAGCGGTAGGATGCCGGAAGGCAGCGGCTGCGGATTGGTTAGCCGTACGTTGCTGCTCGAGGTACTGCTGAATATCAGTTCTTCCGCACTGTCATAGAGGCGATCCGAATCCAAAATCACGGGTGAGAGAGTCGTAGAAGCGGTTACAGTCAAGTTAAGGGAACCGCCGCTGGCTATACGTGGCGCGGTTTTATAGAAGGAATCAAATTGCGCCGCCCCTGAACCGGAAACAAGACTGGGAAAAACAGTCGAAAGACTGACGCCGGCCGGGTGCCCCGGATACCCCTGAAACTCATTTTTAATCGGTTGAAAGATCCCCAAATTTTGATCGATCACATTATTAAAATGCGGTACGTCCCAATATTCACCTTCGGAAGCCGTGTTGATGTTGACTTTGCAGCTTTCGTCATCGGTCCAAAAGGCAATGCGGCCCACGATGGGATTGCTGGTTGTCGCACTGACCACCGTTGCAGAAACGGAAGTACTGCCCGGAGTTGGCGCAATAAGCGTGCCATCGCGAAGCACGTAGAGCCACTGGACCGGCATTGGGGCGGACTGCGTAGCGGTTGTGGGTGCGCCTGTCACGCTGTATCCTTGGACCGTAGGGGACGCACCGGGATTCAAAATGGGGTAAATACCCGAGACCGGCTGGTTGAGATCGGTGTAAAGGGCGGCTTTTTGATACCAGTTGGACAGCAAGCCGGCCTCCGCAGCAGGATCCAAGGCTCCGCTGATTTGCATGGTTCCGGAGCTGTAAAGCTTGTACGACTGGTCGGCCGTTCCAGTATTGGTGAAAGTCCGGATCAAGCCCGGCTGGCTGGTCCAGCAATCCTGAACTCCACTGGAGGTGGCCGTGCTAGCCTGGCGGATCTGGCTCATGACGATGCTCACGGAGGTGTTGACCAGAGAATTGACGGCGTTGTTATCGGCATACGCCTTTGAGGTAACCAACTCGGTTTTGACGCTGCTTAAAAAGGCCAGCAGGAGGGCGGACAAAAAGATCAGGCTGCCCAGCACGACGATGAGGGCCATGCCCCGCCGTGATTCCCTGCGCTGGAAAGGAGGAGATGCTTGCTTGGTTTTCATTTTATTGGCTCCAATGGGCTTGCCGGATGACGATGTCCCTCCGGAACACCCGGAATTTGACGTGTTTGCTGATTAACGCCTGGCTGACGGTCTGGATATCCGCGTCAAGGTTGGCGGGAATTTGGAAAACACTGGAATAATCAAAGCCGAGGGAAGGTTGCGTGGTGCTCGTACCCTGCACGCGCAACATGGAGATTTCGTCCGCAGCGATCAGTACGACCTCAACAAGAGGCGGGAGCTGATTCATGGTCGGTGGTTGGGCGCCGCTGGTCCAGGCAACGCGCGTGTTGTATTCGTAATCGCCAGTCAGCAGTATGGGAGCGGGTGTGGGAGCAGGAGCGGAGGTCCCTGTGGTATCACCGGGCATATGCGGATAAATGACACAGGCGAGGATATTTTCCGCGAGCAAACGGGTCGGCGGCGATCCGGAATTGATCGGACCGGTAAACCAGGAAGTATCGGTGACGCTATACGTGGAAAGTTGCTCGGATGGCTGGAGCATCTGCATCAAGCGGTAACGGTAACGGATCTTGGAGGACGAGCCGGGAAGCGCCGAAAAAAACGAGGGACGATCGGCTTGGTCGCTGTTGAATTCGATATAGAACCCCACGGAATTGAGCAGGCCTTCCAGTTGCCCATAGCTTCCGGAGTTGGCGCTATAACCCAGGGGTGTTTGAAAAAAGACGGAGTGGCTCACTTGTTGGCGCGGCGTTGTGACGAGGCTTTTTCCGGAAATAAATTGCAACTCGGAGTAGCGCCCATAGACATCTGGAACAAATGTGGCGGAATTGGTGTTTGTGCGTTTGTTGCGCGTGGCGTCGTAGTAGTCGTAATAGGTGTTCAGGGTGGCCTGGCCCAGGGAACGGTTCATGGTTTCAAAGGCCATGCGCGCGCTTTGGAACGCCTCGATTTTTGCCGAGGAGCTTTTCCAGGCGCGGCCGGTCTCTGTGATGATCTTGAGGATGACCAGCATGATGATGCTCAGGATCGCAAGCGCCACCAGAACTTCCAAAATGGAAAATCCAGGACGGC
>JAQTNW010000058.1 GCA_028713655.1 Candidatus Methylacidiphilales bacterium
ATCGCTGCTTATTTTCCCTTCGGAATCAGCAGGGTCCATCCGGGCTGCCAGGAGCCGCGGACGAGCATATTCAAACCGATCTTAGGCACACCGAAGCGATGGTTCTGCACAAGGGAAATCACCCACTCCGCTGCGGTGGCGCCCATCTCCCGCCTGTTTGAGTGAATGCCCGCCCAATCCGGGAGGTCGTCGTCAACCGCGAGATGAACAATGCCGACATCCTCCGGCACACGTGCTCCCGTTGCCTTGACCCAGTTTCTCAGACGGCTGCTGGTGCCTACGACTACATCGGGCCGGTGACGGAACACCCAAGCTTGAACTTGCTTTTCCGAATCAAGCAAATCCGCCTCATTCTCTCCCTTGTAAAACAGGGGTGGTACTCGATCTGATTTTGCAGCCGTTGCGACGAAATGATATGCGATGGAACGAATCTCACGATGGGCAAACCAAATCACCTGTTCCGGCAGACAGATTCCGATACGCCGATAGCCGTGGCGCCGCAACACTTTGAGTGCGAGCAGCAGGTTGAAATTCATGTCTCCAATGACTTGATGCAGACGGGGCGCCAGCAAGTTTCCTCCCAGGGAAACACAAGCCTGGTGATCCCACTTGAGCCGGAGATGCTTTGCCGGATGCGTCACAATGACGCCTTCAATGCCGCGTTGCCAAAGAATCTGGGAAATACGCTGCATCGTCATGCCCCGTTCCCGGGTCCAGATTTCCTCGATTCGATAACCGAGTTCCAGAGCCCGTTCCCGCGCACCTTCAATGAGGGGGGTGTGAAATTTATATTTCTGCCAGGCGTCTTTTTCAATGGTGGTGTTCAACCAGGCGATCGGCAGCAGCTCCTTGGATTTGGCTCCCCTGACGCTCTCCATCAAAACCGTCATCCGGGCATCGGGCGCATAGCCCAGTCGTTTGGCAATGCGAAGAACCCGTTCCCGCGTTATCTTGCTGACCCCCGGTCTGTTCTGCAGGGCATAACCCACGCAGGTCTTGGAAATTCCAGCCGCCCTGGCCACATCACCCAAGCTGACTTTTGAAGATTTCCTTTTCTTCATCAAATTGAAGTCCTGCTAAAAGGGGTCAAAGCATATTTTTATGCCGATGCTTCCTTCCGTGGGCGGCCCACGGGCCGTAGCGTTGATTCCAGCCCCAACTGCTTGGCCGTCCGCTGGGCCCAGTCCGGGTCACCCATCGGCACTCCGCGTTCCCGGCTGCGTCGGATCGCCGCCAACTCCTTCTCAGTCTGCGCACGATTTACCAACCGCACCCAGTCGTCTGGAATCCTCACCGGCCAGTCCGATAGCATCTGCTTTAGTGTCACCTCATCGTGAACCCGTACCCATAAGGAACCCCAACGCCATTCCTCGGCTTTGTCAACCAGTTGCGCACGAAGCGCATTACGCTCGACGTAACGGCAAACCTTCAGGAAATGTTCGTCTCGTTGAATCGGGAAGCTCTTGAAGCGCCCTTGGTAGAGGTGCCCTCGACCGCGCGAGCGCCTGTGCGCATGCCACCGGGCTGCGTGTGTCTGCGTCAACCACTGCATGAAGCATGACAGAACACCCTCAGCCTTCGGCCAAAGCACCAGGTGGAAGTGATTGGGCATGAGGCAATACGCGCAAATCCGCATCTCTGAAAATCTTTCGCTTGCCTCTGCGAGCACACGCTCAAAGGCTTGGTAGTCACTCGCATCCTCGAAGAGTTGGATTTGGCCCCATGTGCGATTCATCACATGGTAGGCAATACCAGCTCCGGAGAGTCGAGGACGACGCGCCATATCCCCCATGCTGCCAAACAAGTATCCCATCAGCAATAAAAATATGCTTTGACCCCTTTTTCAACCGATTCGCGCAGCGGCCAGGTTCATTTCAGTTTCCTGTGATTCTTCCTTCCCCTGCCCGCGCGGCATGGTCGCCCCCGGCCAGAGTTCGATCCGGTTCGGCGCGCCGGGTTTGAGCCATGGAGTCAGATTAATATCGACCCGCGTCCCAAAATCCGCGCCGTAGCAGCTGTAATAAAACGGATGGCCGTTGACCATGACAAGTCCCAGCCATTGGTTGGCAGGCATTTCCAGATGCAGAAAAACATTTTTGTTTTGCCATGAGGCCGGGACGTCCACATCACACACCAGATATTTGCCTCTCACCTTACCGGGCAGCAAGGCAGGCTTCGTCGTCTTCCGATCCGCAGCCACCACCTGCCAGCCTTGCAGGAGATCCCGAGGCTCATCCAGCATCGGTTCCGCAGCCAGCCAGACCGCTCCACTGATGCCGCGAAACGCGCCGCCGGACGCTACTTTGACAGACAGGACATTCTCCCCCTGCTTGAGAAGGTCGGTTACATCAAAGTTTAACGTCTCGGTGTCGCGTTTGGGACTGTAATCCGTGATGTGTTTGCCGTTGAGCGCAAACTCCGCGCGGTCATACGCGATTGCATGCCAGCTATACAACCCAAGCGCCACGCGATGTTGCGCCCACGACAAAGGCGCGCTGAACTTAAAACGGTAGTACGCGGTTCCTTTGTAGTCCTTCAACGGCTCCGACTGAAGATTCCAAAGGCCGGGTTTCATGTCCGCCCACTTGCTGTCATTAAAGCCGGGCAACTGCCAATGCGTGTCCGCAGGCTTTGGCGCGGAAGGATCATCGGCGGTCATGAATTTCCATTGCTCCACCGCAACGGTTTCCATTCCAACCGGATCCGACGCTTTGATCGGGTTGTTGGAAGCGATACTGACCGCCCCCTTGGTGTCCGGAATGCGTTTCCAGTAGCGTGTTTTTTCATCCCACCATGAGGAGAGGCCGCCAGCCAGACTCGCGCGCTTGACCCCGAAGACCCTGTTTTCCCGGTCTGCAATTGTAATGTTAGGGATCGTCACCTGACCGTCCGCGTATGTGAACGGGACAGGATCACCCGAAATCATGTCCCAGACCTGGTCCGGCTGTTGTTCAACCGTCATCGATAGCGAGGCCGTCAACGCGCCTTTTCCAAAATTGCTGGCAACGAGCCATTCCTGAAGCCCGTTTTTGGTGATGAACTTCCGGGTCCAGGCATCTGGACTGCTGCTGTTTGTGCTGTGTGGTACTTTGAGATCCGTAAAAAGGTGTTCGACGAACTCCCGGTTGCCATGCCAAAAGTCGGCGCCAATAACAATAACGCGCCCCTGCCCAAGATTGCGATAGCCGATTGCCGTGCTGCCATCCTTCCATTTCGCAAGCGAAACTGTGCCGGATCCTTCCGAGTGCAATGAAAGCGGCCCGCCACAGGGAAACGTCCTGTCCTTCCAGTCGCGAAAAACGATCGGATCATGCCCAAACTGAAAGCTGCCGCCTGTATTGGTATTGGCAGCAACGCGGAACCCCGTGAGCTTTGAAATCGGCCAACTGTCCGGCTCTGTCGTCGTATGCCTGCCGGTGTTGTGCAGGGCGACAAACGTCCCGCCCGCCTCGACGTAGCGTTGCAACGCCTCAATGAGATCGGGATCAGTAAATGTGCTGCCGCAATCAACCAACACCGGGTAGTCGTTGACTTTGCCGTTCAATATCTCGCGCTCGGTCACATAGACGTTGTCGAAATGCGCGGCCTGCAACTCGCCGCGGCCCATGTCCCAGTTCCAGGGCGTACTATCGCCAAGCCGGCTCGTCACCACGGTGCGGAACAGGGCTATTGTCGGCTTCTCGCGCAGGGCCTTCCCCACCAAACGCAATGCATTCTTGTGCTGCGTGAACCAGCCGTCTTTCTGCTCGCGCTGGATAAAATCCTCAATATCCCAGAACAAGATCAAGCTTCCATCGCCATCAAAGAGCACCCAGCTCAGCAACCGTGTCAGGTCGGATCCCTGCGGCGTGCCCGCCGATTCACCAGTGGCATAAAAGTCGTCCACAAATCCAAGACCGGGCCACCACGGAAAATACCAGGCTTCGCGGCCGGTGTTTTGCACGCTCAAACCGTAGTCATGCGCCAGGTCGGCAATCTGGTCACCCATGTCCCAAATGTCGTTCGAGGCCAGCCCCATGGCGCGGTCCGGATCGATCCGCCGCGCGTCGCGAAAAACCGTATCATGAAGGGCGTACAAACTGTACCTTTGCCACGTCGTGACATCGACAAATTGGGCGTTCCGTTGCGCCCCAAGATACGGGTAGAACGACGGCTTTGTGGCCGTAAAAAAGATCGGCCCAAAAACCTTGTCCTCGCCCGCGACCAATAACACCAGTTCATTGGCTCCAGCGCGTAGAAGTCCTGTAACATCCAGATCAAACGGGCCGTAGTCCCTGCCATTGGCGGGTTTCTGCTCGCCAAGATCCTTTCCATTAAGCCAGACATGGGCCGAACCGCGCATCGGAGCCACGTCGCACACAAGCCAAACTTTTTGGCCGGAGTGTTGCGAAGGCCACTGGCCCGGATCAAACGCCGCCTTGTAATAAGCCAGGTGCCAGGGCAGCGTCACCTGTTGTTGCGAGGGCGGCATCTCCACCCGGAACCAGTCTGCAGAAGCATCGGGAACTCCGCCCTTGTCGGCGTCACCCGCCTTATCTGCTTTCTCTTTAGGCAACCACGACCAACCGCCATTGATTTGGAAGCAATCCTCATTCAGGTTGCCATAAAACCCGTGTACATCGGGAATAAACACCTGCTGCCAGGAGCTAAAATGCGTCGGGTCACCGAACCAGCGCCGGCCCATATCGGCGAGGCTGTAGCCTTTGACCTGGCTCAGGTAGTTGCGAAAGCTTTCCTGTCCGAGCGGAGAATAGTCCAGATTTTCCGTCGAACGCAGGTGGCACCCAAGTTCGGCTCCCGGCATCCCCGAATAGATCTGCCAGCCGCCGACTGCGGGGCTGTTGCCGTAGCGCTGCATGGCCTGCTTTTGAAAATTCAGGCAGGTATCGCGCTCAAGATCTGACGGCGTCCCGAAACTTTGACAAAGGAGATTGGTAAGAGCCGGCATGCCGCCCCATCCGATATTCAAGACGCTCGGATCGAACTGCGCCATCGCAGTGGGAAACTGGTTGTGCATCCAAAACGGCATTCCACCTCCCACCTGAATACTCGGAACGATCATCCCTTTCTGCAACTCAGCCTGGCGCACTTCATAATCCGACATCGCCCACTGTACAACACCGGGAGCTGGCGAAGCTGTGTTAAAACCAAGGTCCTGAAAAGCCACGCCACCCAAGCCCAGTTTTTGTACAAACGGCCAATGACTGTCGAGCCCGCAGCCTCGCGGAGAATTCATCGGATGCAGATAGAACTTGACCGCCTTGAGATCATAGAAGTCGAGCGTCTGTGGATACGCGGCCTGTGGCGAAGAAACCGCGACGCCCGTCCGCAACAACGGTTCGTTCGTCGCAGCGGCAGAAACGCCCGCGACATCCTCACCTCCAAGCGCCAGCACCTTGTTTTCAATCCGCGCTATCAGAACCGCCCCATAGGGCGGGTACTCACGAACAATCAACGGCTGTTTGGCGACGCGAATTTCAGCCGTCTTGACCTTGTCGCCCGCATCCCAAAATAAATCGGCCAGCAACTTGCCCATCAGGATGTCGGCATGGCCGGCGTCCTGGCACTGGAAAACAATCCGATTGGGGGCAAACTCCGTTTGCACCTTGCCATAGACCCGCAGATCAGCCTGCGACACAGGCCGTGCCGGCAATTCAGAGCTCCATGCGGCACTGGAATTAAAGAAAGAGAATACCAGGAAAGCTGCCAGCGCGAGACGCACATTATTACCTCTGACAAGATTCCGTCTCATTTCAAGACAGCCGTCACGGCCTGACTGAGGTTGATAAATGTACCGCCGGCGGTGGTTTCAAGTTTAACGGCTTTGACTTGATAAACCCAAGCACCCGCCGTGGAATCGGTGAAGGCGGTGACGCTTAAGGGCTTGTCGGTAATGCGGACAAAGGGGCCGTCCGGATTGGCACTGCGGAAAATCTGGTATCCCAAGGTTGCATCAGCCGAGGCCGTCCAATGTAAAACCGCATGGCTGGCGGCATCTCGCGTTGCGCTAAGCTCCGTGGGCGGCGTCACCGCAAACAGGCGCAGGGTGGGATCACCCATCAAGGCAATATGAGTTTGATGGTCACCCTCAGTATGCGGCAGATAGATGCCGTTTTTATCATTATTCTGGGTCAATCGGAGCGCCTCTCCGATGGTTCCGCCCATCGCCATGGTATGCATGAACCAATTTGGAATGCCGGACCAGCCACTGACCAGCCCATAGCTCGTCGTCGCAAGGGGCGCTCGCAAAAGATTGTCCTTGGTATTCCAATCACCAAACCAACTTCCCCACAACAGAAAGAAAGCGGCCTTTGGATCCATGCCGGCAAAATCAGCGGTCCGGACAGGAGGATGCTTGTCTGTATCTGGCCGGTCTCTTCCGTATTGAATGGGATCACCTCCTCCGCATCCATAAAAACAGAGATAGGGATGATCCGCGACAGTGGCGAAGTTATCCTTGCCCGCGGTAATCCCGGCAGCGCCAAAGAAAGACGCCCAGTTGCGCCATCCGTTGGCAGCCAGAAAATATCCCTTTTCGCCAAAACGATCATCGATGAAGCCCTGGCGCGGCAGGACATTCACGGCGTAGCGATGTTTGTGGTCCTTGTCCAGATATTGCCGCAGCAGTTCGGTCTCGCCTTTTGCAAAGGCCGGCATGTTCCATAAATCGACGCGCCCCACTTCCAGCGTCACGGGCTTGGGAGGTTCGCTTTGATCGAACTTGCCATCGCCCGGAATATTTTTAACCAAGGGCCACCAGCCAGGGTGCGGATTATTGACGGTGTCATCTGTCCATGTGCCGACGGGATCGGCGTAATACATGTCGGCCGTCCATGCACCGTGGTGTTCCCCATGTCCATCCGGACTGATGTCGCCGGAATACGGCACCGGGATATGGCCAAACAGCAGAACAGACCGCACCTCGCCCGGAGCGGCATCATAGTCGGCCTTGATCAATTTTTTTACCGCCGTCACGGCTTCAAAATCGCTCACGCCCGTTTCGTTGGCGCCGCGGGGCACGTCATGCCGGATGACTGTCCAGCCGTCGCCGATGAGATCCTGCCTGAGCCGCGCAAGTTCCTCCGCCAGCGGTGCGGCCATGGTTTCATCCACCACCAGAATCAGCGTACCCCTGTGATCCGGGAGGGCAACACGGATGCCGGAACAAAGATACCCAAGACTGGCTGCGGAATCCCCCCAGTGGGAGGCGTATCCCCTGGCCATCTTGGTGATCCGGTATTCATACAGTACACCGACCTCCACATTGGCATCCGTCCAGCCCGTGGCTTTGGCGGGCAGCTTGATGGCAGGCCCCCATGCAGCATCGCCGCGAAGCTTGCGTTCCACCGTCCAGCCATTGGCCGCCGCGTCAACCGGCCATGCCAGCACAATGGCGGCAGGAAATTCAGTGACGGTGGCGCCGGCCTGCACCGCATGATCCTCCACTGTCTCTGCAATAGCGCTACAGCACATGCCAGGCCCCAGAACCAGCAATGCCGCCTGGACGCCGACAATGCGGGTGAAGCAGGATAAAAATCGAATCATGGAATTTCCTCCAAGGATAGCTCTGCGTTATCCATATGCATCAAAATGATGCGGCCCTTTAAAAAAATCACACGGTCAAGGGCTGGTCAAAATCAGGTCCCCCACGATATCCACCCGCTTGGAGCTGGCATCACCGAACCAGGTC
This sequence comes from Candidatus Methylacidiphilales bacterium, assembly GCA_028713655.1. Lineage (NCBI taxonomy): Bacteria > Pseudomonadati > Verrucomicrobiota > Methylacidiphilae > Methylacidiphilales > Methylacidiphilales bacterium. Next base: position 7,691 of record JAQTNW010000058.1, read on the forward strand.
ATGAAACTTTTACGGCCTTTCCCATCGTCTTCATTCAAAAGCATGGTCAGCCCAAGATCCGCCCCGACCGAGGGCTTGAAAGGGGCAAGGCGCGACCAGGGAAACACCACCACATAGGTCATGGAACCGCTCTTTTCATCCTTGCGTTTGGCGCTGACAAGAATGTCCCTGGCGTCTCCGACCGGAGCCGCTGCGTCGGCGCTGAGGAAACAAAACGCCTGCGGGCCCTTTTTCCCAACCGCGACGCCATAATCATATTTCCCGACGCTTTCTTCCATTGCGCGGCAGGGATCGACGAGGAACTGCAGGCTGTCCTGCTGCCAGATCGCGCCATCCTCCTGCAAGCTGCCTGCGATATCATCGGTCACTTCAACACCCGCATACAGGTATTTGTCGTCCCAAAGGAAGCGGATCGTCCCGGAAAGATCCTCCGGCCCCTTCCATGAGGCAATCTTGGGATCATAGGAAAAATATTGGCGCTTTTCGTCAATCTTTTCAACCGGCGCCTTCTTCCAATCGGGCGAGTCAAGTGTTCCGTCCAGCTTGACTTCGCCGCCGGCCTTGGGAACCGCGACAAAACCCGCAACATACCTCTCACTTGCCGTATTCCGGTCCGAAGCATCGGTCACGCCGGCATGAACACGGTAAACCGTTTGCGAATCCGTTCCGGCAAGAGGCAGCACAAATTCCTTTTGCGCCCCGCCCTCGATGTTTAACTGGCCGTTGGCCGCTTCGGTAAAATGGGCGTCTGACACCGGGGCGGACTCGCCGTATCTTCCGTCACTGAGCGGAAGCTGATTCAGCAATGAAACTTCCCACGAAACATTCTGGCTTTTCTGGCCGTTGTTTTTGAGGATTAACTTCACCCCGGGCGGCTTGCCGTCAACTGAGGGAACAGGCAGGATCTGCTCCGTAAGCTGGCCCGTCACCGGCGGACGCAGATAAAGTTCCCCCTGCCGGTTCTCCTTGTTTCCAAGCGTCACCTTGATATCCGCTTGGCGCACCGTGGTCGCTTCCGGGCAGGTCACGGTAAATTTGACCTCCTTGCCGGAAACGCTCTTTTTCACCTGCCAGAATGGCGGGGCGACAAGATCGATATCGTCAGCCGTGGCGCCGGACAGGCGGACCGTGACATCGCTCGAAGCCGCGCGGACCATGCCTGACGGAACTGAAACCGTTGCCAACGGCTCTCCGAGATTCGCCGCCAACGGTGTTGTTCCATCGTAAAGAAGGAGCAGTGGCTCTTCATCAATACTCAGAGTCACGCCCTTTCCACCTGGATTCAGGTCTCGATGCTCCCCGCCAATGCGGATGACCTGAAGCTTCTTCACATCGGGTAACGGCAAAAAAACATCCTTGCGCCCCTTATCCTTCCAAATGATCTGCAGTTGGCGGTTGTCGCGGTCGCGGAAAAGAAAGGCATGAATATCATCGCCATATTGCTTCTGCTCCACGAATTTTTTGATGCAAATGGCATTGACCAGGTCGTAGTAGGTCACCCCGGTCAACCTCGGCGCATACTGGAGATAGCGCGAGTCGATTACGTTGAAGGATTCACCGCTGCTGCCGATCAGCTTGGCGTCGCCATCGGGATAAAACAGATCGAACCACGAGATGTTCACGCCGCCCCCGGCGAAAAACAGGGCGAATTTTCTGATCATGTCGATGGCGACGATGTTCCGGCTCACACCCTGGCTGTTAAGCCCGATTTCCGTGGACCAAATCTGTTTTGCATCGCCGTATTTTTTGAAAAGCTTTTGATAACCTGGGAACGCGTCCGCCACATTCCGGGGAGCCTCGTAACAGTGGAAGTCATAGGCATCGCAGTATTTGCCGAAACCGGCCTTGAAGAATTCCTCAGTCCCCCCGATCGACGTACCCACAACAAACACGGAAGGATCGGTTTTCTTCGCCTCTTCGTAGATGGCCTTGTACGCCTGGACATCGGCGGGAATGCGGTCCGCGAGCACGGCGGGTTCGTTCCCCAGTGAAAGAATGAACGGCTCCGCCATTTTCCGGTAGGTCGTAATCAGGTTGCGCGTGCCTTCGCGGAGCGCCTTCTCATCATACTTTTCCCAATCCTGTCCATGTCCTTCTATCGTTCCGCTCGGCACTCCAAAAATGGCGCCCATCTTGTATTTTTCCACCAGCTCGATGCAGGGCGCATTCGGCTTGTACGGCGGGGTCGGCGCCCAGCCGCTCCAGATGCACATGATCCGGATGCCGATGCGGTGCGCGATCTCGAAAGTCTCGCCAATACGTCCGTCCCAATTGCGGCTGGAAAATGGAATCTCCGCGGCCTTGTAACTGTTGGCGGCCGCCTCCGGCTCGATCACAAAAGAACTGTAATTGCGGTAGGGCTCGTCCCCGGCGCGGGCAATCTCGCCGTGGATTTCGTAATACTTGCCGATTTCCAGCGGAATCTTTCCGAAATCAACCGTACCTTCATAGGGCGTGCGCCCATTCCGCAGGCCCGGCGCCTTTGCCAGTTGCACGGCAATGGGCTCTGCCTGCTCCGCACCCCAATAATCCGTCAAAATACAACTGACAGTCACTTGGTCCGCGGGCAGCGGCTTGGTCGTCTCAACGGTGACTTTGAACGCCCGCGAATCTTCCGGATAAAGAAAATGCCCGTGGCCGTCATGGGAGAAATACATCCGGTCTATCGGACTGGGCTCGCGGACAACGGCAGAAAGGAGCGACGCGGAAATTTCGTCGATCCAAAATTTGCCCGAGGCCTTGTTGATTTGGATGCGCACCCGGGCCGAATCGGCGCCGCGAGGCGGCTGCAACTGTTTGCTAATGGGTTGCCAGGCATGCAGGCCGTATATATCGGCCAGTGTCACTTGATCCAGAACGGTGTTTCCGGAGAGATATTCCAGAGTCACGACGCCGTCAAAGGAGGAATCCGGCGATTTCAAGTCCGACTTGCAGGCCAGATCCATCTTCCAGGCGCCCGGGGTGATTCTAAACGCCGGGCTGGCCGCCGAACACGGTTTCCCGGATTCCTCGGGTGTGCGGCCCAGCATCAGCGAATTTTTACCCTTGAAGCCCTGGGTTGTATCAATCGTGACATTCCCCTGGCTGGTCCAGCCTGCGGGCAACTCGGTGCCGCCCTCAAAATCATTTTTCAAGACCGCAGGGACATCTGCCGCGCAGACGGGCAGGCTCCATGAAAAAGCGGCCGCAAAAGCGAGCGCAGCGCAAACAAAAAGGCTCCGTTTTGACCCCTTTGGCACAAGCATGGAGGTTGAGGATTTTTGATTCATACGGCGGCTATTTATTATGATGATTGAAGGTGAAAAGGAACACACGAAGAGACAGGCGGAGTTTTGAACCGGGCAACTTCACAAGAGTTCCAACTTTTGACGTTTAAAGTTTAGCCTGCTTATTTCACACGCGTCACGAGAATTCTCCTCCTGGTGTTTTTACCCGTTGGCGGGAACAAAAATACCGGGGATAAGCAGGCTCTTGCAAAACCGCCTCAAGATAAAAAGATTCTGTTTCAAGACAATTTCCAATTCAAGCGGTTTTGCTTTTAACCCGGATGTTGTCATGCCGTCATTTTACATGGTCTTTTGACAACACCCTCTTCAAGGGCTTTCAGAAGCGCTTGAGCATCCGGGTTGGGTCAATTGAAAATTAAGATACTTTTTACATCTAATATTTTAAAAACATCCGGCTATGACGCAACGTGCTGCAAAAGGCGTTTATTGCACGATTCTTATATGTCGATAAGAGTAATAGATATGTATTTGCAGCCGCTAATACATCCGGAACGAACAACTACAAGCCGAAGCGATTCGGGTACCCATGCGGTCGGCTACTCATGGGTGCGCGGGATGCACGGGGGCAATGTGAGTGGCGCAGTGATTCCTGATCCATAAACCTCCACCTTCCACCCAAAACACCAAAAAATAAAAATAAAAAACATGAACAAAACAACAAAACGAATAATTCAAGCCCTCGTGCTTGTTTTCGCCTCCCTGGGCACGGTCAAGGCCCAATCGGACATCAACCTCAGCGGTTACACGCTGAAATTCCAGGACGAGTTCAACACCGTGAGCGTCACGACCGCTTCTCCCAAGGGGTCTTCCACCTGGTATTATGTACCCCCCTACGGCGCGGCTGGAGCCTACTCCGCCTCGCAATGGGACGCTGCCGCCTTTAGTGTAAGCGGTGGCATTCTATTGGACAAAGCCTGGCTGGACGCTTCCAGCAAATGGCATTCGGGAAACCTTTCCTCGGTGGATACCACGAGGGCGGGTTTTTCACAACAGTGGGGCTATTTTGAAGCCCGCTGCCAGATGCCGAATTCCGGCACTGGTGCATGGCCGGGTTTCTGGCTGGGTGAAACCAACTGGGGGCAAGGGGTACAGGGCGAGGAAATCGACATCTTTGAGTGGTATGGCGTTTGTATTCCCAACAATCAAAACTTTGTCGCCGAGAACACCCATAACTGGAACACGGATGGCACACAGAATACGTCAGTCTCTTACCTGAGTGCTCCGCAAACCCCGCTGCCCGGCGGCGCGTTTCCGTGGCAGGGATATCACATTTACGGCTGCCTGATCGACCCGGTGCATCTCACCTGGTATATCGACGGCATCCAGGTGAACCAGATTGCAACTCCGACATCCTATATAACCGCCCCCTTTTATATCATGCTCGATTACGCCCTCGGGGGTGGCTGGCCGTTGACGGGCATGGTTAATAATTCCACCTTTAACGTGGATTGGGTCCGTGTGTATTCGCTTCCACCCGCCACACTGACAAATGGCAGGTCCTATCAGTTGGAACCCGCAAATGCCGTTGGCATGCGGCTGGATGTGACCGGAAATGTGGATGCCAATGGAACCAACGTCGAAATCTGGACCGCCAATGGAAGCCCCGGACAGAAGTGGACGCTGATTGACAACCATGACGGAACCTGGGGTCTGGCTCCCGTATGCGCCCCGTCGCGTCGGCTGGATGTGACCGGAAACGTCGATGCCAATGGAACCAACGTCGAAATCTGGATCGCAAACGGCAGCCTGGGCCAGAAGTGGGCACTGACGGACAACCACGACGGCACGTACAGTTTGACACCTTCAATCGCACCGTCACGCCGGTTGGATGTAACCGGAAACGGAAAGACGCGCGGAACCAACGTCGAAATCTGGATCTCGAACGGCAGCGCAGGCCAAAAATGGCTGCTATTCTAAAACGATAAGCATCCAAAAAACCTGATTGTCGGCCCTGCCGGGCCGGCAATCAGGAGGCGGGAAGCACCCAATCAATCCCTCTTCGATAGAAGGGGAGCGGATCGCCATGACCCAGAAAACAACACACGCCGATGCGGTCGCCGTGGCGACCTTTCCGCCCCTCTTGATATAGGGGGTTTGGCCTCGCAATGATGCACGAACATGCGGCAGAATAAATACAATATGCTCTAACAACGTTGTTTTATCAGGCGCGCCGGGACCCCGCCCATCACGGAAAACGGCTCAACTCGGCCGCGAACAACACTGCCGGCCGCAATGACACTCCCGCGTCCAATCTTCGCTCCATCGAGAATCGTAACATTGGCGCCGATCCAAACATCATCCTCGATGCTGATTCCCTCGGTTGTGACGCCTTGCGCGTAGATGGGTGTGGCCGGGTCTGAGAAAATGTGGTTCGACGCAACAATCACCACATGCGTGGCGATGCGAACATCCTTTCCGATGGAGACGCCCCCGTGTCCGTAGATGATGGAGTAGGGATTGACGGAACAGTTGTCTCCCATGTGGATAAAACCGCCGTACGGCAGAAGAAGCGCGCCATGATGGATCTGGCAATTCCCGCCGATTCGGATCACCCCTTGCGCGCCATCCAGCCGCGCCTCAGGAGCTATCAATGTGCCTTCGCCTATTGAAATGGCATTATCTCCTCCGGTGCGTGTGGCATGCCACCATTCGAAAGGTCTCATGGCTTGGCGCCTCCGGATACGGCATGCACACGGCTGAAAGCCCAGGGTACGGGCAACTCCGGATATGCAAGATTCGTCATCATTTTGATTGCCCCAAGATACATCAATGTTCCCCACATATCACTCTCGCTGCCGCCCCCGCTCATGCGGATGCCGCCGTGGATTTCCATGGCGCGTTCGTGATAAAATGTAAAACCACCATCGGTTTTCCAAACGGCCAGCAGCATGGGCAGGCGGCGGACCGCCCACTGCCGAAGTTCCTCAATGCGGTGGGATGTCCACTGCGCCGCCGAGTACGCCACAATGGCAAGGTCCAGGTCATTGCACGCAAATCCGCTTTCCCAACCGTAAAAGCTGTCGTCTTCGCAAGCGGCAAGGCAGGAATCCACCATTCGCTCCGGAAGGGAATAGGGCTCCTGGCTCAAATTCCATGATGACCGCAGCATGTGAAAGGTCCGGTTGATCGAAGGCGTGAATGGCGCAGTGACTCCGCCGGACGGCCAAAGGCCTGTCGCCGAATCCTGCTGCTCATGCAAAGCCTTGTTCAGCCAGAGCCACTGGCTTTCCGCTCCCGGTACGCCGAGGCGCAAGTTGGCGAGAATCAACCGCCCATAATCCCCCACGGTGTAGGGATGGTGGCACCCGCCGATCCAATCCGTGCGCTGCGAGAGGGTACCGGCGTTCTCCTTCGCCAAATAAGCAATGGGATGACGGAAATGGGTTCCGAGAGCTTCAAGCGCGGCCGAACTGGTCATCGTGAAAAAGGTGTCTCCGTCGCGAAGTCGGGAATCGTTCCCGGCTGCCTGCCGATTTTTCCAGGTTGGATCGGCAACAAGTCCGGTCCGCGGGTTCTGAAACGACTGCAGATGGTCCACCCACTGCGTTCTTTCCGCCGAGGACAGCGGCAAACCCAACATGACCCACAACTCAATGCCGCAAGTCGTCGCATTAAGTTCAACGGGGACGAGAGCATGCTCACAGAAGCTGAAGCCGGGTCCGCCGGAGTTACGCCTCCGTCTGAGCCACAAAGCCGCCCCTTCCCCGATTGTCCGGAGACGGAGTTCCAGCTCTGTCGGCGTCGAAGAGGCAAATGTCCTCATGTCAGGCTTTGATTATCGTCACATCAGGCCGATTCATGACACGCAGGTTCCGGAATACCATGTCCGTACGCATCATGCAGCGGATGGCGATATGCCCGCTACGCAGCACCGGGCCGTTGTTATCAAACGAATTGTCCATGACATCCATCACCGTAATGCCGTCAATCGCGCCGCGTATCCGGTCTCCTTCCTGCAAAAACTCAAACCGATACCAACGGTCAGGCTCCCAGCGCCGGTTTTCCATTTGAAAACACACCGGCTTAAACCAGGGGTTTTTCAGGACGGCGTGTGAAACAAGATCGTTCCGGACATCGAGCATTTCGCGGTAAAATTCCCAATGGTAATTGCGTACATCCTCCCAGCAGACCATCCGCATCGCCCCGTCGGAGCGCAAAAAGTAGTCCTTCATGAAGTCCTCACCCTGCATGCCCGATGCCTGCGCCATGAAAAGGCAAAGCCCTCCGGGTTTCAGAATTTTAAAATCGAAAGACGCATGCAGATCTCCCTCGAACACCTGGCGGCTCCAAAGATACGTGCGTGAAACATCAACCTTTGCCGGATCGAGGTCCGACTTTGACGGATCCAGCGAGTAATACACATCGAGAGACGGCGTCGTGACGCGGGTCCCCTCATCCGTGACATGCGTACTGGTGAGCGAACCCTGATGGTAAAAGGCAAGCATGTCCTCTTTTTTTGTCAGGGAAAGCGCAAGGGATTCCTTCCAGGCTGCATCAGGTTTCCAATCCAGTGCTTTCAATCCCTTGCCCTCATACATCCGTTCAAGGCTTTCCTGAAGCCCGGCGTCCAGGTCGGTCGTCTCCGCACGAAACGTCCCGCGCGCTTCGGCGGCGGACAAGGTCTTGTTGAAAAACGCAATGTCCGAATAAACAAGGGCGGGATTGCCTCCAAACAACATCAACCCGCACGTTTCACTCGGCAACGGAGACGGATAAGTGGTGTCATGCGTGGCAACCAACACACCGTTGGCATAGACGGAAAAAATTCCCTTCGGACGGTCCCAGGTCACTGTCATTTGATACCAATGCAGCCGGTGCATCTCAAAATGGCCCGCAGCGGCCACCGCACCCCGCCGACGCTGCCAATAAAGGTCGTTCCCCCCGTGAAACTTGGCGCTCAAACCCGGATGCCAATAGGCATCATAGCAAAGCGAGAACTGGGCTGGGCCGGTGTCCCGGACATTCTCACGGTCGCTCAAAAATGTATAGAGGCTGAACTTCGGGTTGGACGCCGCATGCGCCGGATAACGCGGCGCGGGATAAAGATCCTGCAACGGCAACACCCACATCGTGAGCGAACCCTGCGGCTCGTTCACCGTATGCTCGGGCAGAATAAACCGGCCGCGAATAGCGGGCAGATGAATGCCTTTGCGTCCCTTATGCTCGATGATGCGCAGCGATGAATCCTGAATGAGATTCGCAGCAGGAGGCTTTTCTCCAAAGCGGTAGGACAAGGCTGGTTGAATGGACATCTGTTACCTTTCTAAACTTCGATTTCCGCCATGCGGTAGAGGTTCCGGTCGCTGAAGATGTCGGTCCAGGCGCGGTCATCGGTGTAATGCTCCGGATCCAGCCGTTGGAGCAGTCCGAGTGTGCCCACCAAACACAAACCAATGTGCGGGTGCGACGAAAGGACATGCGCCCATGCCTTGTCGAAGCGGCCCAGCAGCCATTGCGAAAACCGCGCGACGCTCGCATCAATGTCAGCCGCCCGGTAATTGCCCGCCAGCGGCTTGCAAAAGTCGTAGGCGTAAAGGGCATCCAGGTCCAGATAGCTGAACCCTCCGGCCCCCTGATGCCAGTTCCCATCCCCGGTCTGCAGCGCCAGCACGCTGTCGATCACCTGTTTCGGATACGGAAAAACGCGGTGATGATGCTGATACATTGGCAGAATGTGCGCGGCGCCGCCCAGCGCCTGGTGCCGGTCGGCATGCGGCGTGCCTTTGCGCCACCAGCCGCTCTTCTCATCCAGATTGGCGTCCAGCCAGACAAAAACCGTGTCGATCCATTGTTTTGACGCATGCGAACTCAAGCTGAAACAGTGCATCCCGCCCCAGAACAGATGCGAGGCCGCCCATAGCGAGGACCAATCGACGGCGGTTTCCAGCCAGGGACCGACCTTTTCAGGCGTATCGAACGGCTCGTACAAGCGGATCGGATGCGCCATCTTTCCGGAAAGCAATCCGATGGCTCCAACGGCCGTTCCATTGGCATGAAGCTTGGAGTGATGGTTCAGGATTTGATAGCTGCCGTCAGCCGGATCCTGGAACGTGTTAAGGTAATCGACCCATTGCGCGCGTTGCGCCGCAGTGAGCGACTTGGAAAAGTCCTCTCCCATGATGGCGCGAAGCAGCGCGATGTCGGCCGAGGAGTAAAAGTGTCCGGATCGCGGGTCGCCTGCAACACCCCCGCTATAGTCCGCAGTGGGGATGTATCTGCCGTATCCCGTTTGCAGGTCGTGAAAGGACTCAAACCATTCCGTGATATCACGGCGGATGGAGCTGAGATCCATTTTGTTCTTTGCATGCGGGCTTGAGGCGGATGTTTTCATAATGGGTAAAAAGGCTACCAAGACAAAGCCGTGTCTGGCAAGTCCGACACATCCATGAGATAAATATGATTG
>JAQTNW010000059.1 GCA_028713655.1 Candidatus Methylacidiphilales bacterium
TTTTCCACCCTTCGCTCCTTCAATTGACACCGCCATTGGAACATCTAAGTTCTAATAAGATGTCCCACTCTCAGGTTCTGAACTTTGAGAACGCCCGCGCTTTGTCCAATCTCTACGCGGGCGAGCCCGCATTGCTGCAGGATGTCGAGGAGCAGTTTCACGTCAAAGTCACCACCCGCGACGGTTGGGTCAAGGTCGAGGGCGACCGCAAGGGCATCCAGCAAACCGAAGCCTTGTTTCGCCAGCTCGAGGGGGCTCATAAAAGCGGCCTCAAAATCCACGAGCACGAATTCCATTACGCACTCAAGGCCATCGCCCAGGGAATGGCGGGCGAACTCGACGAACTCTGGAACGCCCGGATCACGCTCTCAAGCCGCAGGCCCGCGTTGGTCCCGAAAACATTCAAGCAAAAGGCCTACATCGAAGCCATCCGCAGCCACGACTTCATTTTCGGCATCGGCCCGGCGGGCACGGGCAAAACCTTTCTTGCCGTCGCCATGGCGGTGGCCGCCCTGAAAAATGATTCCGTCCATCGGATTGTACTGACCCGCCCCGCGGTTGAAGCAGGCGAAGCGCTGGGCTTTCTTCCGGGCGACCTGAATGAAAAGATTTTCCCGTATCTGAGGCCGCTCTATGACGCGCTTCAGGACATCCTCGGCGCCGAGGACGTGGAGCGCCACATGGAAAAAGGGGTGATTGAAATCGCCCCGCTGGCCTACATGCGCGGCCGCACCCTTTCCAACTCCTTTGTCATCCTCGACGAAGCCCAAAACACCACCACCGAGCAGATGTTCATGTTCCTGACCCGCCTGGGCCCGGACTCGCGTTGTGTCGTCACCGGCGACCCCACGCAGGTGGATCTGCCGCATCACCGCAAATCGGGGCTGGTCGAAGCGATGCAGGCCCTGCAGGATGTGAAGGGCATCTCGTTCAACCGGTTCGGGGAGGAAGACATCATTCGCCACGAATTGGTCGGCAAGATCATCGAAGCCTATAAAAAACACCGGGGCGAAAAGCAAACCAGCCTGTCGATATGATATTCAATTGGTTCAAAAAGCAGGCGCTCGTGCGCAAGGGGTTGTCCTGCGGAAAAAGCCGCCGCCAGTCCAGGGAAACGGATTGGCGCGACTGGTTTGAATGCAGCGGTCTCGCGCGCTGGGGCCTCCTCTTTCTGGCCTGCCTGGCCTTCGCCCGCATCGGCTCCTGGTCCAGCGACGCGCCGTTGAGTGAAATCGCTGTCTTGTCGGCCATGCTCGTTGCCATCAGCCTCTTTATCCTCCCGCTGGCCGTGCGCGAGGTCTGGAAAAACAACCATCTGTTGCTCCTGATGCTGCTTTGCCTGATCACGAACCTGATCCTGAACATTCTTCTCCGCAATTATGCCAAGGAACTGAAGGTCGATGAGGAATCCATCGCCGCCCTGCTGGTCCCCACCGCCCTGGCTCCGATGCTTGTCACCATTTTGATTTCGCCTTCGGCCGGTTTTGTCACCGCATTTATGGTCGCCCTGCTCAGCAATCTGTTCATGCAATCCAACCCCGGCACCTTCCTCAGCAGCCTGCTCACAGGCTTCGCCGCCGCGCAGCTCAGCCAGGGAATCCGCCGCCGTTCCGATCTCATGATGGCGGGCGCAAAAGTAGGCCTCGTCGGCCTGGCCTGCACCCTTCTGATCTGGCTGGCGCGCGCGCTTTCCACAGACAGCCTGGATGATCTGCCGGTACTGGCTTTGGTGGCCGAAAGTGTGTGGGCCATCGCGCTGGGCGTGGCCACTTCGTTTGTGGTCGGCGCAATCCTCCCGATCCTGGAATGGCTTTTCGACCGCATCACGGACATTTCATGGGTGGAACTGGCGGACCTCAAACATCCCCTGCTCAAGCGCCTGGCGGAGGAAGCCCCCGGCACCTATCATCACAGCCTGAACGTTGCCAATCTTGCGGAATCCGCAGCGGAAGCCATCGGCGCGAACCCCACCCAGTGCCGCGTGTGCTCGTATTTTCACGACATCGGCAAGCTGGACAAACCGCAATATTTTGCGGAAAACATGTCTTCCGGGCAGGAGCCCCACAGCCAATTAGCGCCATCGATGAGCGCCCTCATCATCATCTCCCATGTCAAGCAGGGCGTGGATCTGGCTCTGAAAGCCGGGTTGCGCCAGCCCGTCATCGATGTCATCAAGGAACATCACGGCACCTCGCTGGTTTATTATTTTTACAAACGCGCCATGCAACAGCAGGAGGACGCCCGCGCCGGCGGAAAAATCCTCAAGCTCCGCGAAGAAGACATCCCGGAGGTCGATCCCCGTTCCTTTTCCTATCCGGGCCCGATTCCGCAGACCAAGGAATCCGCCATTGTTTCCCTGGCCGATGCGGTCGAGAGCGGTTCCCGTTCGCTGCGCACCGTCACCACCCAGCGTATTGAAAGCCTGGTGAAGGAAATCATCAAACACCGCGTCCAGGACGGACAGCTCGACGAATCCCAGCTCACGTTCAACGAAATCTCCGTCATTTCGGAGCGCTTCACATTCACCCTCAAAAACATGCTCCATGCCCGCATCGAATACCCCAAAATCAAAAGAGAACCCGCCGCCAGGGATAAGGATCTCCAACCTGCAAAACCGTTATCGGATCTCAACCCGCAGGCTGCAAAATCAGTCTGAAAAGATCCCGGCGCTTCTCCAAAAAAAATGGCCGGGAACGCTGGCCTTGCTGGAAATCGTCCTTGTTGATGAAGCGGAAAGCGCGCGAGTGCACCGGGAATTCCTGCAGGATCCGTCCCCGACCGATGTCATCACGTTCGAACACGGGGAACTGGTGATTTGCCCGGCGGTGGCGGAACGGCAACGCCACATCGAAGGGCTTTCATTGGAGGACGAAATCCTGACTTATATCATCCACGGCTGCCTGCATCTTTGCGGCATGGAGGATCATACGGAGCGCGGGTTCAAGGCCATGCGCGCGTTGCAGGCTAAAATCCGGGGAAACATCCTGCGGGCCTAACGCGAATCCCTCACTGGCCTAACCCCTTATCCCAGATGAAAATAAGGGCGTACGCATAATGGTTCTGGCATAGGAAGGTGATACAACCTATGAATCGATTCTGGATCGTCGCGGCCCAGAAGGCCACACACCCCGAAGCGCTCCACTTTCTGCCCCTGTTGATAGCTCTCCGTTATACACAAGTGGGAATGAGTGCGGGTTCTTGACAAAAGCACCGAAGGTGCGGCCTATACCAGCCTGGGGCAGCGCCCCAGGAATATGAATAGTGTAAAACCTCAAGCCCTGTAGGGGCGTTCTAACGTATGCCGGGCTCTGGGTCGCTCCTACAGAGCTCGATAAATTTTAGATGCGCCATACCCAGGGTTTCACCCTGGGCTGGTATAGGGCGGGCCTTCGGCCCTTATGAAAAGCCATTAAACCTCTGCCATTCCACCTTTCAATATCTTGTCCGATATGTTCATAGGAGGAGCTTGCCACGCGCCGATCCAGCACTTGTGTATAACGGCAAGCTTGATAGAGGGGACTGGGCCTCGTCCGCCGCAGCGGAACGAACAACTCGAGTCCGCATGTTTAGCACTGCACGATGCCCCACGCATCGGCGTCATTGCGAGAAGGGTGAAACCCGACGCGGCAATCCAGAGAGAACGAAAAAATTCATCTACGCGCCATTTGCTCAGTTAGCTCCTGTTAAAATCATCTTTTCAAAGTTTTAGCCTTGTAATGTATATCGGAGTTCACTCGCGGCGAATGTCGCAGTTACCCACTTTTTAGGTTTTGTCAAAAAAACTCCCAACCCGCAATCCCGCTGCTTCGCTTTATTCAGAGAGCCTTTCCCCCTTCCAGTTTATTCCAAGCGGAACTCCAAGAATGCCGTTCCTAACTGGAAATATATCCTTTCCCACGACAAAGACACGATAACGATCATCCCTTTTCCCCGTGAAGCATTTGACATCATTCCGTATGGGTACAGCTCCAAGTTCTCGAACGCGCGCCTCTAATTTGACGGCATCCGCCTCATCAAGGAACGACCCTACGATGTGCCAGTGCTCAAGCGACAATATATGTCTGTAGAAAAAGGCGCATGCTTCAGTTTCTGATTCTGCCGAGAAAATTGGCGAAGAATCGCAGCCTCTCTCAGTATAAAATACTTCCCATTTCCCGTTTTTTTGGACGAGGCAGAAAGCATCATCGGCCATTCCTCGGGCTCCAATGGCGAAACGATGCTTATTACACCCTTCTGCCAATAATTTTGACTCAAGTTCAGAGATAGTCATGTCTTATTCGTTTTGCCTTCAGATTTTTATTCTTTCTATCCCCTTGAAATGCACTTCTTATGTCGCAAATAGCGTCATCGAAGATATTAAGGTCAACGCCTGGCATTGGCGAATTTCCGGTCAATCCAACTAAAGATGAATTTTCTGTTCCCATGTGATCCGGTGGTCCTTGGTCTCGGCCATCAGCTCCAGGTCCCCCAGTTGCTTGAAATAATCAAGGGCGGACTGAAAATCCGGAACGTAATCCCATTTGCGGGGTTTCACATGATCCGTTGCAGCCGCACAGGCCCAGATAATACGGGTCGATTTTTCGATCGCCTCGCATCGGGTCTTTAAATTCAACAAGGCGGCTGTTTCATGGAGGTTATATCCCGAATTCCCCATGGTTTCCACAGGCCCGATGATTTCCGAAACCGCCTTGTAGGCGTATTGTGTGATGGGACAACCCGAATTAGCCAGAGCGTGCTTTTCAAATTTAGCGAGGCTCGGAACCTCAGAGAATTTCATGGAGTGGATTCCCCTCTCGTTTGCATATTTGGAATCTACTGCCTTGCTGTTTCCTAGCATTGCACCCTATGGCGGAAAACACAAATGCTATTTGTGCCAGCCACATGCCCATTCCTCATGGCTGGCATGCGCATTTTCGGGACAAAATCCGCAGTCGGCCGGTGTACAAGCCCTGATTTGGGCCAATTCGGAACTTGAAACACGACGCGGAAAACTTAACACTGGGACCATGAGCACCCGTTATGAACGTATGAAATATGTCCGCTGCGGGCAAAGCGGCCTCAAACTCCCCTTGGTCTCCCTTGGCGGCTGGCATAACTTTGAAGCCCTGGACCGCGTCCGGGAACTCACCCTCAAGGCGTGGGACCTCGGCATCACCCATATTGACCTGGCCAACAACTACGGCCCGCCGCCCGGCATCGCGGAAATCCAGTTCGGGCGCATCCTCAAGGGCGAACTCGCCGCCCATCGCGACGAGCTTATCATTTCGACCAAGGCCGGCTACTTCATGTGGGACGGCCCGTACGGCGAATGGGGGTCCAAAAAATACCTGACCGCGAGCCTCGACCAGTCCCTCCGCCGGCTGCAACTCGATTATGTGGACATCTTTTACTCGCATCGCTTTGATCCTGACACACCTCTGGAAGAAACAATGGGGGCCCTCGCGCTCGCCATACAACAGGGCAAGGCCCTGTACGCGGGGATCAGCAGCTACCCGGCCAAGGCCGCGAAAAAGGCCGCCAAAATCATGGCCAAGCTCCGTGTTCCGCTCGTCATCCACCAATGCGCGTACAACATGCTCGACCGGAAAATTGAAGGCAAGGTGCTGGAAGAAACCGGCGATGGCGGCATGGGCATGATCGTTTTCTGCCCCCTGGCCCAGGGGTTGCTCACCAATCGCTATCTTCAGGCCATCCCGGACGATTCGCGCGCCGCCAAGCCCGGAACCTTCCTGGACAAAGACCGCATCACCCCAAAACTGGTTGCCACCCTCAACAAGCTGAACGCCATCGCCAAAGGCCGCGGCCAGACTCTCGCCAGGCTGGCGCTCACCTGGATCTTGCGCGAACGGCATGTCGCCAGCCTGCTTATTGGGGCCAGCAAACCCGAACAAATCGCAGATTGCGCAGCCGTGCAGAACGATGAATTGTTGTCGGCAGAGGAGCTTCGGCAAATCGAAGCCATCCTTGCGGAATTGAACCCGCCATCCACCCCACCCAGGCCCGCGGCGCAAAAAACTCCCGTTCTCAAACCGATCCGTCCCGAACCCAAAGCTGCAAAATAGAAGGAACGACCGCTGTGTCGTCCCAAAAAACCGGATCGTCACGGGCCGGGATGGACCTCCTGACGGCGAACATTAATCTCACAAGAGGAAAACCATTCTACAGGAAGATCGCAAAGAACGTTGAGTTTAAGGCTGAAACCTGGAACTCGACTGTCCCCAGCGCCTCGCGCCTCGTGGTCGCGAGGCAATAATTGGAACCGGATTCACCAAGCCGGTTCCAATTACTGGATCATCGGGATCACGCCCGCTTTTTGCAACGCCGGGCGCGCTTCCACCCGGAACGCCGGCAATTGCCTGTAAAACAGGAATCCCAAAACAAGGCAGGTCCCGCCGTTGACGCAGGTGGCAAAGGTGCTGCCAAAGTGCCCGGCAATGCTTCCGGTCAGCAGGCTTCCAAGCGGCATGCCCCCAAGAAACGCCATTGTAAAAAGGCTCATCACCCGTCCGCGCTTGTCTTCATCCACCAGGTTTTGCAGCAGCGTATTGTTTGAAGCAACGACAAGGATCCCGCCCATCCCAGCCAATAACAGGCAAACCATTGAAAAAACCAGAATTCTGCTGAAGGCAAAGGCAATCAAAGCCAACCCCATCAAACACGCCCCGGAATAAATCACCCGCCCCAGTCCCCGAATGCTCTTGCGGCTTGCCAGATAAAATGCCGCCAGTACCGATCCCGCGGCCGAGGAAGACATGAGAAATCCCAGGGTGCGCGCATCCCCGCCAAAATATTCCCGGGCATAAACCGGCGTCAACACGGCAAAGGAGAGGCCGAACAGGCTCATGCAGCCCGACAGTAAAATCAAACGCCGGATCGGGCCGAATCCATAGGCGTAGTTCAAACCGCTGCGAAAATCGCCCCAGATGCCGGCGCCCGTTTTTTCGGGAGGCCGATGCGCCACACGCATGGCGGCCAGGGCGCCAATCACCGCAAGATAACTCAGCCCATCCAGCAGGAAACAATATCCCGCTCCAACGGCTGCGATCACAAAGCCGCCAATGGCGGGACCGACCAGCCTCGCGAGGTGGAACATCGAAACATTCAAGGCAATGGCGTTGCCCAGGTGTTCTTTCTTCTCCACCAACAACACCGGCAACGACTGCCGCGCCGGCATGTCGAAGGCATTGATGACTCCCTGGAACATCGACAGCAGCGCAAGGTTGGTGATGCTGGCATGGCCGCTGAGTGCAAACCAGGCGAGGCCGAGGGATTGAAGCATTGAGAGCGCCTGGGTTGCCATGAGAAGGCGAAGCCGGCTCAGGCGATCCACCCAGACCCCGGCCGCCGGGCCCATCAAAAGTCCCGGAAGCTGCCCGGAGAACGCCACAAAACCCAGCCAGAATGCGGAATGGGTCAGTTGATAGACCAACCAAACCGTCGCGGTTTGGGTCATCCAGGAACCCGTCAACGAAACAATCTGCCCGGAAAAAAACAGCCGGTAATTCCGGGATGAAAACGGGGCAAGCTGTTGTTGAAAATTCATTGGATATAAAGCTTCGGCACGCGGTCCGTGACATGGGTCAAAATTTCGTAGGAAATGGTTCCCGCCCATTCTGCCATTTCAGTAGCGATAATTGAATCTTTTTTCTGCCGGCCCAGCAGCACCGCTTCCGTTCCGTTCCGGACCCTCCTCAACCCAGTGACATCCACGACAATCTGGTCCATCGTCACCCGGCCCAGGATGCGGCAGCGCCGGCCCTGCACCAGGACCGAACCCTTATTCGACAACGAACGGAACAGTCCGTCCCCATAGCCCACCGCCACCGTGGCCACCCGCATCGCGCGCAATGAGCGGAAGGTGGAACCATAACTGACCGGGGTGCCTTTTGAGATCCGTTTGACAAACGTGACGCGCGATTTCCATTCCAGGGCCGGTTTGAACCAATCCTGCTTCCCGGGCACGGGACTGAGCCCGTACACCGCAATCCCCGGGCGCACAATATGGCAGGCGCTTTTCGGAAAATTGAGGATTCCGGCCGAATTGCAAATATGCCGCGAAATATCTTCCGGCGTGTGCCGCTCGAATAATTTCCATTGCCGCAGGGTGAATTCACGGTCGCTGTCGGCGCCGGCGTAATGCGAAAAGACGCCTTCGACGCGGAGCCGGGGATGCCGCCGCGCGTAATCCAGCAGCTTGCAAAACTCCACGGGCTCGGCTCCAAGCCGGTTCATGCCGGTGTTGAGTTTCAAATGCACCCGTGCGATGCAGCGCAATTTTTCCGCCGTTTGCGCGATTCTCCCGGCTTCATCCAACGACGAAACCGCAAGCATCAAATTGTTTTTCAAAATATCATGGATTTCCGCAGTCAAGGGCGCGCTTAAGAGAAGAATCGGCAGCCGGATGCCGGCCTTCCGCAGGGTTGCTCCCTCCTGCAAATGAGCGCAGCCCAGCATCTGGCAATCACTTGTTTCAAAATACCGCGCCGTCGGAACAAGCCCGTGCCCATAGGCATCCGCCTTGACCAGGCACATGATTTTCGGGCCGGGCCCGATTTTTTTGCGCAGTACTTTCAGGTTATGACCGATGGCGGAAAGATTCACCTCGCACCAGCAACGGAGTTTGGATGTGTTCATGGCAGATTTCATTATGCACGGTCCTGGTTCACACGAAGGCACGAAGACGCGAAGGATTGGCGGCCTTGTACAATCCGCTTGATGCCCTCCTTAAAGGTAGCCGCACCAAAGTTAACAAGCAGCCCAATGGGCAGGTTCAAGAGCCTGATATAGGTAAGAACTTGTTTCGAATAAACCGGGGCGAGGGTTTCGACGGACTTTAACTCAACCAGAACAAGACCTTCCACAATCAGATCGGCGCGGAATCCTTCTTCGAATTGGAACCCGGCATACTGGATCGGGATGGGCACTTGACGTTGCACCCGAAAGCCCTGTTCTTCAATGAGCTTGGCCAACACAACTTCATAGACGCTTTCCAAAAGTCCCGGGCCTAAATCCCGATGCAGTCTGAAGGCACAATCCACAATAACCCGTGAAATGCACTCTTTGTCCTTTCGTGACTTCGTGTCTTCGTGTGAGGTCTTCATATTTTCGTTTCACCGACTGGTTCGTGCAGATAAATCGGTTCCAGGCGTAAATCCGGTTCAGGTCCGAACTTAAAATAAGCCCGGCCCAACGCTTCTGCCACCGGCGCTTCGGACAGCGGGATTGGAGGCAAAGGTTCGGGGCTGACGGCGAGCGAACATTTACCCAGCGAATTCTCCACTTCATCCGCAGGAATCAACACGGTTTTGTGGCGTAGCCTGCCGTGTTCGTACGCAGTAAAAAAAAGTTGCCGCCGCTTGGCATCCGCAAACACGCCCAGGACCGGTACATCGGCATGTTTCCAGGCAAGGGCATGCGAACTGCGGCAGGGAATCACGGGACAGTTCCAGCCGAATGCCAGGCCCTGCGCGGTGGCAATCGCAACCCGGATGCCGCTGAAGGAACCAGGACCGACGCCCACCACGATCCCCCCCACACGGCTCAAACGCGGGCGGACCTTTTCAAGGCTTTCCAAAAGTTTTCCGGAGGCGCGGCCCTCAAATGAGTCCGAAGCACACAGGGCTTTATCTTCAAAAAGCGCCCAACTGCCTGCGGAGCTGGATGTTTCCAGGACAAGAGTCTGTTTCATACGGACGGTTCCCGGATTGCGATGGATCGATCCGTTTCGTTTAAAAGATGGATTTCAATATCCCAGCAAACCGTTTCCGGCCAGCAATCGGGATAGCGCTCCGGCCATTCGACGACGGTAATGCCGGGGCCCGGCAATTGATCCGGAAGATCAAGCACCTGCCAATCAGTCTTCGAATCGAGGCGGTACAGGTCCCAGTGGAACAATGGAATCCGGCTGCTGCGATATTCATGCAGGAGCGAGAACGTCGGGCTCGTGACCGCATCGGCTGCGCCCAGTCCGGCGGCGAGGCCTTGAATCCAGGTTGTTTTTCCGGCGCCGAGGTCGCCATGCAGCCGGATGACCATGCCGGCCCGGCAGTTTTTTGAAAATTGCCCCGCGTGCCGTTTTGTGTCGTCCGCCGATCGGCTGATGAATGGTTCCTGTGTCACGTTAGCCTGCATGTCTCATGTTTTTTCGGCATCCGGGTTAGGAAGAGGTCGAACCCGGAAAACTTCAATCCTCCGGTGTTGTATTTCCGGGATGGCTTTTCGATGCGGCCGATACAGGTCAGGCGGGCGCGGAAGGGCCATTTTTTTTGCAGTTCCGCTCTGCGCGAAGCCCTGACCGTAAACAACAATTCATAATCCTCCCCGTCATTGACAGCCTGATCCACGGTGCAACCGCGCGTGACCGGCAGGGTGGCGGGGTCCAGCGAGAAAGAAACGCCCGAGGATTTTGCCAGGCGGGGCAGGTCTTTACCGAGGCCGTCGCTCAAGTCCATCATGGCCGTGGCAAATCCGGACCGGGCCAGCCATTGCCCCTCGGCCAGGCGCGGAGTAAACGTCATGTGTTTCCCGCACGCCGATCCGCCCAACAACCCGGTGATGAAAATAAAATCGCCGGGCTTTGCGCTCGAACGCAGAACGGCCTGCGCCTTGCCAACGCGGCCGATGCCTGCCACGTTGAACCAGAGCTCGCCGCTGCGCGTGGTTTCGCCTCCGGCCAGGCTGACGCCATATTTGCGCGCCGCGCCCGCCATCCCGGCATAACATTTTCGCACAAAATCCGGCGACAAAGAGTCCGGCAGTCCAACCGTCACAAGCACCGTAAGCGGCGTGGCCCCCATGGCGGCAAAATCGCTCAAAACACGGTTGACGGCCTTGGCTCCGATGAGCCTGGGCGCAACATCCAATTTAAAATGCGCATCCTGCACCACAGCATCGGTTTTCAGGACAATGAATTCCTTCTTGCCGACGGGGCAAAGCAGTGCGCAGTCGTCGCCGGGTCCGGCGGCCAAATGCCGCCTTCCCGGCCAATTCCGGATCCAGCGGGAAATGATCT
Source organism: Candidatus Methylacidiphilales bacterium (assembly GCA_028713655.1). Lineage (NCBI taxonomy): Bacteria > Pseudomonadati > Verrucomicrobiota > Methylacidiphilae > Methylacidiphilales > Methylacidiphilales bacterium. The sequence continues at coordinate 11,012 of JAQTNW010000059.1, forward strand.
GGTCTTCAGACTGCCGTCGGGGTGACATATTTGTACAGGATCAAAGCCATGCAGGTGCTGGTGTTAAAAACAGCATGCAGTACAATGCTATAGCTGAGTTTGCCGCTGGTTTCATAGACAAAAACAAGGGCGAATCCCAGCAACAGAAGCGGCGCAAAAACGGGCGGATATTGATGAACTGACGCCCAAACGAACGATGAAAGAAGCATGGACCATCCCGCGCCCAGATGATTCTTTAGAAACGGATAAAAGACACCCCGGAACACAACTTCCTCCCAAACAGGCGCGATCACACAAGCCATAAAAAGAAAACCGGCAATTTGACGCGGGTCTTTCATTTCGAGGAACGCCTCCACCGCGGGCTGCATGCCTTCCTTGTACCCAAACCAGGAACAGATTTTAAATGAGGACCAGGAGACCAGCAAAAGCGGGATCAACAGGGAAAAATACACAAACACGCCTGTTTTAAGGCAGGCGGGAATGTCCCGGACCGCCAGCGACCAATATTCGGCCGCGGAAATCCCATGCCGCAGGTAAAGAAACATGGCTGCGCCCACCGCAAGAGCCGGCAGCCACATGGCGAAATAAACAAAGGTCCACCCGGTCAGGACACAGAAAAAGACCATTTCTGTTGGCGTTAGCGGACAGTGTGGCACCGCGCCAAACCGGGCCGCCATTGATTTCCAGCGCGCGGTGAATTTACCAAGCGAAAGGAGAAGAACAAATGCCAGGACGAGCGCTCCACCCGCGAGGACGGCCGGGTTCGAGATCATATTCACAAATTGTTCGCCGCTTTCATGCGGTTAAAAAATTTCACAGGAGGACCGCGAAGGAAGCGCGAAAAGTAAGGCTAAAACAAGCCTCCCCCATCCCTCTGAAAAGGGGGAAGACAAGGGGGTTTTCATTGTCCGCAAAACACGCGAAAGAAAAAACAAAAGATGCTTTGAGCGCTTAACACGAACACATTTTCTCGCGCGGAGGCGCGGAGACGCGGAGGAAGAAGCTATTTTTACCATTAAACTTTTGAAGTACCCGAAGTTGAATTTCAGGTTCTATTGCAGTTAAAATCCGTATTCAAAATTCTGCCTTCAACATTTTCCGCCTTCCTTTGCGCCTCTTCGCGAGCTTCCTGTAACATCAGGTTTTTAGTTCTGCATCCCCGCTTAATGTGCAAACAAATGCTGGGAAATATAATAGAGCTTGCCGCTTTCAAGCCGGATGCCTTCAGGGCCGATATTGACCTGCACCTGGCTGACCGGCGATTTTCCGAGAATCCGGAAAAAACGCGAGAGTGAATACGGCGCTTCAAGCCGGATCACCTCCGCGTCGGCCGGCAGGCCCGCAAATTGGCGGACCTTGGCCAGCGCATCCTCAATGTAGCCGGTCGCATCAATCAAACCTTCCTTCACGGCGGTTTTGCCGCTGAGAATCCGTCCGTCCGCTATCGTGTTGCGCAGTTTGGTTTCATCGAGCTTGCGCTCCCTTGCGACGATCCCGACGAATTTTGAATAGGTTTCGTCAATCAACCCCTGGACATAAGCCCGCTCTTCTTCCGAAACCGGGCGAAAGGGATTGAGCAGGTCTTTCATTTTTCCGGATTTGAAGGTCACGCTTTGCACGCCCACCTTATCGCCGAGCTTTTCGAAATTCATGGTTTGAAGAATAACCCCGATGCTCGCCGTGATGGACAACTCGTTCGCCATGATATACCGGGTGCCGACAGCGGAATAATACGCGCCTGAAGCCCCGACGCTGTCCACATACGAAACAACGGGCTTCACCTTGTTGGTTTTGACGATTTCATGGTATATCACATCGCTGGCGGTCACTTCCCCGCCGGGGCTGTCGATGCGCAGTAAAATGGCTTTGATCGAGTCGTCATTGCGCGCCTGCCTGAGTTTGGCGATGACATCCTCAACCATCGAGGGATTCAAATCCCCCTCGATTCCATAACTGATGACTCCCATCAAATCGATGATCGCGACCTTCCCGTGCGAGTCATTGTCGCCCGAGACATGGGTTTCTGTAAATTCACGGCTGGAAGCCCCATGGCTCGCATAGCGCCCGACAAAAAACAGGTTGAGCAACAGGCTCACGCCCAGGACCGCCACAAGGACCAATCCCGCGCAGAGCAAAAATACCTTTTTCATATTCCGTTAAAGCTGGCATCTTCAGGCAGGCTGCGCAAGCCCGTCATGAAAATCCAAAACCAGGCAATCTCGGAAAAAAAGCTGTTGGACGCCGTCGCCTCCGTCTGCAGCAAGGCACCGGACCTTGCGTTGGGACTCTCCGGTGGCCTCGACTCCATCCTTCTGGCCGAAAGCCTCTTACGACTGGGCCTCGCCCCCCTGTGCCTGCATGTGAACCATGGCTGGCGCGGGAGGCAAAGTGATGCGGATGAACGCTGGGTACGGCGGTGGTGCCGTGAGCACGGCCTGAAATTGCTTGTTAAACGGCTGGGCCGCAAGGTCCCACGCAGCGAGGGTGAGGCGCGCAAGGCCCGCTGGGATTTTTTCAACCGCGCCGCCTCCAGGCATGGCTTTCGGAATCTCTGCCTGGCGCACCATGCCGACGACCAGGTCGAAACATTTTTTCTCCAGCTCTTGCGCGGAGCCGGACCCGAAGGCCTCGCCGGTTTGCGGGAAAAACGGAGGATCGGCAGTCTGACGGTGTTGCGCCCGTTGCTGTGCTTTTCGAAAAACGAACTGCTCCGCCTGGCGCGAAAGTGGAAACTCAAGTGGCGCGAGGACGATTCAAACAAATCCCCCGATTATTTCCGCAACCGGGTCCGCCGCCGCCTGCTGCCTTATTTGAAAAAGCTGAGCGGGCGCGATCCCGCGGTTTTGATTTTACGCACGGTGAATGTGCTGGCGGAGGAAAATGCGTATTGGGAAAAGATGCTGCCTGACAAATGGCCGGAGAAACTTTCCGTGCGCGAATGGAAAACACGCCCGCCGGCCTGGCAACGCCGGGCCATGCGCGCCTGGCTCGCCAGCCGGGGTGTTGGAGATGCTGACTTTGATCAAATCGAGGCGGTCGTCCGGCTCTTGAACCGGGAAAAGCCTTCAAAGGTGAATCTCAGCCGGAACCGTTTCTGCCGCCGCCGCCGCGGGGTCTTGTTTGTGGAATAGGCGGGGGAAATCCCGGAGAATCCAGAAGTCAGAATTAAGAATTCAGAAGAAGGGCCGCGGGAACAAGAGAACTCAATTAAATGCTATTGTCTAAAACCTGCCTGTCCGCCATAGCCTTCCCGACCTCCGTAGCCTCGGCACAGGAGATGGCGAAGGTGGAAAACTTATTCCATTGTTAGAACTGTGTTCCACCCTACTGCCGGGTGCGGGATTCTTGAAAACGGACGGGCGGAATTCCGTGATGCTTCTTGAAGACCCGTGAAAAATGGTACGGATCGGAGAAACCCACCCGCGCGGCAACTTCCTTCACCGTAAAATGACCCCCGATCAGGTGCGCGGCGGCTTCGTTCATTTTCAATCGCATCAGCATCGCATGGGGGCTTTCCCCGGCAAAACGGTAAAATAGGCGGGAGAGGTAGGCGGGATCAAAATGGCTCATCCCGGCCAGTTCCGCCACGGATTGGATTGTACAAAAATGCTTCTGCAACTCCGCCCGGCACCGCTCAAAACTCTGGCGTGCGCGGTTATGCGCCTCCAGGGGAGTGTGCGCGTTTTCCTCAATTCGCAGGGACAGCAATTCGAGCAACAGGGAACAAAGCCGCGGCGCCAAAGGGCCTCCCTTGATTCCGCTCTCCAGCGCCTGTTCGTAAAGATCATGGATGGGCTGGACGTGGTGCAAATAAGCAAAGCCATGCGCCCCCAAAACCTTCCTGTTGATGATTCGCTGCGCATCGCGCCCGGAAAAATCGATGAAATATTTCACCAACGGATCCTCCGGGTTGGTTTCAATGACATGAGCGGTGAAGGGTTTGTAGGCGAAGACCGAACCGGGAACAAGTTTGTGTTCGGTGCCGTTGAGAATCAGCACCCCCTTGCCCCGCGCGACATATTCCATGCCGAAGAATTCGAAGTCGGCCCGGTCGATCCGATAATCGGACGCGCACTGCTCCCACCCGCCGCAGGCCACCGTCAGTTCACTTTTGGGTGAAGGATCCAGATTCAGGAAAAAGTAACGGTACCCCTGAATCTGCCTGGCAATAAAGGAGGGGTGGGGCGGACTGGAAGTAACCGGCTTACCCATGGTTATTGATTATAAAACGTTACCGAGCCAAGTAAAAGTCAAGAGTATCCATCATGGGGTCATAAGCGCCCATTGCATGGGATTGGAAATCGTTCATGCTTGACGTCCATTGATTGTAATTCCGTTTTTAAATTATCCACGAACCCTGTGCATTTGCCTGCTCTTCGCGACGGCAGGAGGGTTGATGGCGCAAACCTCCATTTGGCATGGAGACGGAACCACGAATACCTGGAGTGTTGGGGGACCGGCCAATTTCCAACGTCTGTCAGGTTCCACTTTTTCGGCCGTTTCGTTTGCACAAGGAGACAGTGTTTTGTTCGACGACTCCGGTTCAAACACCCCTGCCGTCAACATCAGCGGCAATCTCACGCCGGGCACCGTAACCGTCAACGCCAACCAGGCTTACACTCTGGGCGGTACGGGCACCTTGAGCGGAGCAATGACCTTGACCAAATCCGGCTCCGGCACACTGACACTCTCGGGCGTGAACACCTACACTGGCGCCACGCAAGTCAACGGCGGCGCGCTGATCCTCACGGGTACGCTCAGCAATACCGGCGGCACAATCACGGTGGGCAACGGCGCCATACTGAATATTTCCGGCGCAACCATCACCACGACAACCCTTCACATTCTCTCGGGAGGGACACTCAGCGGCACGGGCGCAATCACCGGCACAGTTTCCGTGGACACTGGTGGAGTTGTGACAACTGGCAGCGCGCTCCACAGCACCTTTACCGGGGCCGGGCTCGTAACGATCAATACAGGCGGCAACACATTCACGACCGGAAATGCCAACAGCTTCAACGGCTTTGCCGGCACGCTCAACCTGAACTCCACTGGAGTCGGCAAGCTGGCCTTGAACACCGCCGGCCAGAATTTCGGCGCGGGCGCGACGGTGAACATCAACAGCGGTTCGACGCTTTACATGGTTTCCGGGACCACGATCTCAGGGACGACTTTCAACCTCACCGGCAACGGCAACACGGAAAATCTCGGCGCGCTTCGTCTCGAGGGCAACACCATCGGGGCAACCAGCACGATCAATCTGTTGTCCAACTGCACAATCGGCGGCAATAACACCTATTCGGCCATCATAGGTACGATCGCCGGGAACGGCTTTGGCTTCACCAAGGTTGCCAACAATACATTTGTCCTTTCCGGCGCGAATACCTTCACTGGAACCACCTCCGTTAGCGCCGGGCTTCTGAATCTCTCGAATGCGCTCGCCCTCCAAAACAGCACATTGGCGGCCAACAGCGCCTTTACAAACAGCGGCATCATCTTTTCCTCCACTGTGTCCGGCAACGCCTTCACTCTCG
>JAQTNW010000060.1 GCA_028713655.1 Candidatus Methylacidiphilales bacterium
CCACCATTTGATTGTGCTGGTGATAGGTGCGTTTTTTCATGGGCTTGCCATTGGGACAGATCACGGCGTCGGCCTGACTGTCATAGGCAAACCGTTCTTTTCCAAAAAGCCCCTGACTGCCGTGATGGATCTTGCCCACATCACGCAAGGGAGCATGCACAGTCACCCCTGCCGCCGCCAACGCAACGGCCGCAGCACTGTAACCATATTCCCGGCCGAGATCGACTTTTCGTTCGCCTCCCAACCGGGCGCGAGTCCAAATCTGCCAGCACTTTTCCGGTTCCAGCCTCAAGCACCTGCCGATTCTTTCTCTCAGCGCCTTCCTTTTGAATTTCTCATCAATCCTTTTTTCTTCCTGTCCATTTTTTATTTTCAGCAGCCTCTGAATCTTTTTTAAAAAATCTTTCCCTCCCAGCGCCAAGCTTTCCCGAAGCTCGGTGAACGGATCGATTATTTCATTGAGTGGGACGGAGGGGTCAGGAGTCATGAGGCTGTTGAAAAACCATTACCGAGAGATCAATCCACAGATTACAAGGATTTCCACAGAGAGGCTGATCGGAAGTTTTTCCAAATCTGTGTAATCTGTGGATTATTTCAACAGCCTCTCATTTCTTGACAGATCCCTTTCCCAGCACGTTATGTCAATGTCAAGAAGCCCGCTCGCGACGCATGTCGGAGTTCACTCGCGATGGCTATCGGAGTTGAGCCCATTCATTCGGTGTCATTTTTGCTTGAGGCAACACGACACTAATCAAAAAAGCGGGGGAGTCCAGTAGTGCTTGTGCTTTTGCGGATTCGACGTAGATTTTTGGAACGCCAGGATTGGCGGAGTTGAAGGCTTGCGAACCCCGCCAGGGCCGAAAGGCAGCAACGGTACCATGACCTCGACGGCCGTCAGTCCTGGTCTTTTTTTAGCAGGGATCAGATTTCGGTGATGGAATTCACCACTTTCCCAACCAACCCATATTTTTTGCCTTCTTCGGCTGTCATCCAGTAATTCCGGTCCGTGTCCTTTTCGATTTTTTCAATCGGCTGCCCGGTTTGGCGTGAAAAAATCCGGTTCAGGCGTTCGCGCATTTTCAGGATTTCCTGGGCTTCGATGCTGATGTCGGTGGCCTGACCGCCGACGCCGCCGCTGGGTTGGTGGAGCATGAACCGCGTATTGGCCAGGCTGAAACGGTTTTCAACCGGCGGAGCACAGTAAATGAGGGCTCCTGCGCTGGCCACCCAGCCGGTGCCGATGATTTTGACCGGCGGCTTGACGAAGCGGATCATGTCGTAAATGGTGTCGCCTGCCTCCACATGGCCGCCTTGGGAATTGATGAAGATGCGGATCGGGTCATCGGATTCGGCGGAAAGCACAATCAGCTTCTCCGAAACCTCGCGGGCAACTTTTTGGGTGATTTCGCCGAAAAGCAGGATGGTTCGCGTTTTGAGCAGGCGATCCTCAAGTGGGCTTCGTTTGGGTTTCGATTCGGAAAGGGAATCTTCAGGCTTTGCGTGCATAGGCGATACAATTTAATCGTGCGGGAAAAGATGTCCATGCTTTCTGTAGATTATTAGCGGATTGATGCGCTTTGTGGAGATTCTGCAATCGGCATAAAATTTTTAAAAAAACATTGACACGGGAATGAACAATTAAGCGAAAGCGACTTTAATACTAAAGTTTACTAACACCATAATAACTTTTGTAACTCATTGATTGCAAACTACTAAAATGCCAATGAGGGGACTTATTTCCATGTTATTCACATGTTTGTAAGTCGTTGTGATTCCGATAAATTACAACTCTGTTACAGGCCTGTGGACTTTGTTGTTCGCAATGGAACTGAGGTTTCATTAAAAAAATCAGCTTTCAAGTTGACATGAAAGACCAAGAGGGGAAATAGCGGGCGAAAGGGGAGAATGTAGAAGTCAGAAGGCAGAAGCCGGACTTAAAACAGGAGGCGCAGGGCACAGTCGGAACATAGGTAATGCCGCCTGCCTATCTTCTTTTACTTACATCATTGCTTCCGTTGTGGTCTTTGCTATTTTGCCACGCTCAATGATACGGATTCGTGAATGGTTACAGGCCTTGATGCGGGGGGTGGCGCGTTTTACCTACCGGCATCCATGGTGGGTGATAGGGGGTTCCATGGCTGTCATGGCGGCCGGCATCTGGCTTTCGGCCACGCGGTTGGGCGTGTTGAACGACACCAACGCGCTGATCCGGCAGGATTCCCCGGTGCTGCGCTATTATCTGGATTATCTCAAGGAATTTAACACCAAGGACCCCACCCTGGTGGTTGTGGAGTCCGATTCCTTCGAGCAAAACCGCCTGGCGGTCGAAGCCCTGGCCGCGCGCATCCAAAAGATCGACCGCAACCAGGTGCGGGATGTGTATTACCGCAACGATCTGACAAAACTCAAACCGCATTTCATGCTGTTCCAGAAGAAGGAGGAATTGGAAACCATCCGCTCGCAAATCGAGACGCAGAGAGAATTGTTAGGCAGGCGCGGCGGCAACGTGGATTTGAACACGCTGCTGGACGGGGCGATCGAGCAGTTCAACCGGGTCGATAAGGCACGCGGCAAAAAGGGGACGCTGGATGATTTGGAGTCGTATGCCGACAAGATGGTCAAGAGTCTTGAGGCCCTGGCGCTGGAACTTTCCCGTCCGGTGGATGACAACAAGGGCCCGTCGGCTGGGAGCATGATGGACGATGAGATCACCGGTTTTCAAAGGCTGGTGGAGCAAAACGAATATCTGTCGTTCAGGGACGGCAAGATGCTGTTGATCACGATCACGCCGGGAGAAGGCGACGCGAACAGTTTTTCCCCGTACGAAAAATCGATTGCGCAGCTCAAGGACATTATTGCGCAAACGCGGAAGGAATTTCCTTCCGTCAAAATCGGGATGACCGGCGAGTTTGTCTTGATGGACGAGGAACTCCGTCAAAGCACGCATGACTCGATCGTTGCCGCGTTTGTGGCCGTTGTGCTGCTGGCCCTGCTTTTTTTCTTTTCTTATCATGAGCTGGTGAGGCCCGCGCTGGCCATTTACGCCTTGATCCACGCGATTTTTTGGTCGCTGGGTTTTACGGTGCTGGCGGTGGGGCATCTGAACATCATCTCCCAGGCGTTTGTGCTCATGCTGTTGGGGTTGGGCATTGATTTCAGCATCCAGGTCATCGGACGTTATGAAGAAGAACGGGCGAGCGGGCTGGAAGTTCTTCCCTCGCTTGAAAACACCCTGCAGTTCACCGGCGTGGCGATTTTGACCAGCGGTGGCACGACAGCAGCGGCATTCTACACGATGTGTTTCAACGACTTTATCGGGTTGGCGGAAATGGGGATCATTGCCGGCACGGGCATTCTGTGCTGTCTGTTTGCCAGTCTGGTGTTGTATCCGGCCTTGATTGCTGTGGCGGACAGACGCATGAAAAAGCCGTTTCATGCGCGCCCGCAATATGGCGAAAGAGGCCGGGCTGTGGACCAATTGCTGGTGAGCCGCCCGGTGCGGTCGCTGGTTCTGATCGGCGTGGGAACGGTGCTGTTGGCCTGGCTCGGATTTGGAGTCAAATTCGACTATAACCTGCTAAATCTTCAGAACCAAAAAATCGAACCCGTGCAATTGGCGCGGCATTTGGGGGAAAATCCGGAATTGCCGTTTATGTTCGGGGTGATTGTCGCCGGGAACATGGACGAGGCGGCCCGCATGACAACCCAGCTTGAGGCGTTGCCGACGGTTGCATCCGTGAGTTCGCCCACCAAGATACTGCCGGATAATCAGGAGGCCAAACTTAAGGTGATGGCGGATATCCGCAGGGAATTGAACCAGCTTACAATTTCGTCGGCCCCCTCGGCTTCGGTTGATCTGGTCAAGGCAAAGGCGGGGCTGGCCACGATTTTGCAGTATTCGCTGATGGGGCAAAAGGAGGCTGAAAAAATGCGGCAGGCCAAGGACAAACGCATTGGCCAAGCGTTGCGGATTTTCGACCGTTTGTTGCCGGCCCTCCAAAAGTCGGTCAACAGTCTGAACAGCTTGAGCGAGGATGAAGCCGTGCGGCGCCTGAACCGCTACCAGCTTGAATTGATCGGCAGCATGCAACGGCAGTTTGATTTTCTCCGCAGTTTCAATTTGGAGACACCCGTCACGCTGGACGATTTGCCTCCCCAGGCGCTGGCTCATTACATATCGCCCAACGGCAAAATTTTGCTGGAGATCAATCCGAAGGAGAATGTGATGGAGCAGGCGGCCAACGAGCGTTTCGTGGCTGATTTGCGGAAAGTCAGTCCGCAGGCCACCGGTACGCCGGTACAGAACTACACGTATATCACCGTGCTGAAAGACAGCTATGTAAACGCGGCCGTGCTGGCCCTGCTGGCGATTGTCGTCATGGTTTCGATCCATTTCCGCCATGCGGGCCGGGTGTTGCTCTCGCTCCTGCCGTTGGGGATCGGCATTATCTGGACGGCCGGAATCATGGGCCTGGCAGGCTTGCAATTTAATCCCGCCAATATTATCACGCTGCCGCTGGTCATCGGGATTGGAGTCGCCTACGGAGTCTATGTCGTGGACCGCCATGAGGAAGAGGGGCGCTGCAGCCTTTTTGGCTCCAGCACCGGCAAAGCCATTCTCCTGTCAGCCCTGGCGACCATGATTGGATTCGGCTCGATGATGATCGGCGATTACAAGGGGCTGGTCAGTCTGGGCCTGGTCATGTCGATTGGGATTTTTTGCGTCTTTTCAGCCAGTGTACTTGTGTTGCCGCAGATTTTGTTTTTGATGGATGAATGCAAAGCGCTCCGTCATCGGGATGAACAGCAAAAGAAATAGGATAAAATGGCCGGAGGAGGGGATGGATTCGTGAATGAAGAATCCCTGAGGCTCATGGTGCGCGGTTGGATCGCAGAGGCCGCCCGCCTGGTGGCGCGCAGCAATCTCAAATTCTTCCCGAACCGGTTCCGCTTCCAGAAATACGATGCCTTTGCCTTCCGCCAGGATCTGAAGGCGGGAATTAATGTCGCGCTGTTGACTTTTCCCCTCGGCATGGCTTATGCGATGATCGCGGGCCTACCGGTGCAATTCGGCATTTATGGCTCGGCGGTGGCCGCCATTGTGGGCCCGTTTTTTTTCAGCTCGAGATTTCTCATTTCCGGGCCGTCCAATGCCACTGCGGTTTTGGTGCTTAGCTCTTTCTTGCTGTTAAGGAGCCAATTTGAACTCTCGGAGGTCATGCCGCTTTTCCTGTTCATGGTGGGCGGATTTTTGGTTATTGGTGCGTTAGTCGGCGTGGCGGGCTTGGTGCAATATGTTTCGAGAACCGTGGTGACCGGGTATATTACTGCCGCATCGCTGCACATCATGGTCAATCAGTTGCAGAATGTGCTGGGCTACAAGGTGCTGGATGCGGCGACGATTTGGGACATCAGCCATCAAACGTTTCTTCATCTCCCTGAAACCAGTTGGCCGTCGTTGCTGCTGGGGGTGGCCACCGCGTGTTTCTGGCTATTGGTGCGAAAAAAATTCCCGGCTTTACCCAGTGTTCTGCTGGCAATTGTCGGGATGTCCGTGGTGGGTTTTGTCATGGACCACTTTGGGCTGAAGCTGGCGCATATCCAGGAGATGCCTTTTGGCAAATGGCCGTTGACCTTGCCGCATTTGAATTTTACCGCGATCAGCAGCTTGGCGAGTGCTGCGGTGGCCGTCGCTTTTCTTTCGGTTCTGGAGGCGACGTCGATCAGCAAATCCCTTGCAAACCGTTCTGGAGACCGGGTGGACAGCAACCAGGAGATGCTGGGTCTGGGTGTGGCGAATCTGGCCTGCGGGCTGTTCGGCGGGATGCCTGCCTCGGGCTCGCTGACTCGTTCGGTGTTGAATTGGAGCAGCGGGGCGGTGACGCCGTTGGCCGGCATTTTGAGCGGCGTCTTTTGCGCGATGGCCGCGCTTCTGCTCGGGCCGCTGGTCGGGGCCATTCCTCAAACGGTTTTGGCGGCGGTTGTGATTTGCGTCAGCTTTTCATTGATTGCTCCGGACCAGATCCGGATTGCCCTTAAATCGACCAAATCGGACCGGGCTGTTTTTATATCAACCTTTGTGGCCGGCATTCTGTTCAAGCTGGATTTTTCGATTTATCTGGGGACTTTTGTTTCAATCATTCTTTTCCTGAAAAAGGCCAGCCGTCCGGAACTGGTCGAGTACAGTTTCAATGAGGAAGGCCACTTGTATGAGATCCAGGACAAGCTGACCCGCCCGAACCCGCAGATTTCCATTGTGCATGTGGAGGGGGAATTGTTTTTCGGAGCGGCGGAGCTGTTCCGCGACCAGGTTCGCCGGGTATGCGATGACCCGAATCTTCAGGTCATCATCCTCCGCCTCCGGAATGCCTATCATCTTGATGCCACCAGCGTCATGGCGCTGATGGAGCTGATCCGCTATCTGCGGGAAAGCGGACGCCATTTGATCATCAGCGGAGCCCGCAAGGATGTGTACCGCGTGTGCCGCGATTCGGGGCTGCTGGATGTGCTTGGGCGCGACAACATTTTTTTGGCTTCGCCGCAAAACCCGAACCTGGCCACGCGCAACGCCCTCAAGCGCGCGAAGGAATTGATCGGGAAGGGGCCGGCTGACATCCGGATTTTTTACGATCCGGCCCGCGGGCCGAAGGCGTAAAACAGCACTCACCGCAGAGGCGCAGAGAACGCGGAGGAACACGGGTAGAATCACGAAGGTGCCAAGAGACGGGAAAAGCCAAGAACAAATCTTTTGCCACAAAAGAACGCAAAGAGCACATCAAGGATGCTCAAAAACAGTATAATATTTTTAATGCGTCCGCATTAAAAATGGGTCTGCTTTTCCGCCGCTGAAACCGTGTTGGCCATGAGCATGGCGATGGTCATCGGACCGACTCCGCCGGGGTTGGGCGTGACATGCGAGGCGACTTCGCAGATTTCCCGAAATGCGATGTCCCCGATGAGCCTGCTTCCTTTTGGCGAGCTCGGGTCATCGACGCGGTTGACGCCGACGTCGATGACAATGCTTCCGGGTTTGACCATGGAGGCCTTCAGAAATTCCGCCACTCCCATCGCGGCGACCACAATATCGGCATGGCGGGTGATTTCGCCGATGTTGGGCGTGGCCGAGTGCGCCAGGGTGACGGTGGCGTTGGCGCGGCTGTCTTTTTGGCAGAGAATTGCCGCCAGCGGTTTGCCAACGATGTTGCCCCGGCCCAGGATGGCCACTTTTTTTCCGGCAGGCGAAAGATCGCTGCGGATGAGCAATTCCTGGATGCCCGCCGGAGTGCAGGGGCGGAATCCGGTCGGATCGCCGAGCAGGAGTTTGCCCATATTGACCGGGTTAAAGCCGTCCACATCCTTGTCGGGCAGAACGGCGCTGAAAACGAGCGTTTGGGAAATCTGCCGGGGCAGGGGCGCCTGGATCAGGATGCCATGCACGTTGTGGTCGCGATTCAATTCCTCGATGAATTTGAGCAGTTCCGCCTCCGGGAGGTCCTGGGGAAAGACATGGGTTTTACTTTTGATTCCGAGCGTCCCGGCTTTTTTATCCTTCATTCCGACATAGGCCTGTGAAGCGGGGTCTTCGCCGACCCGGATGAATGCGATGCAGGGTTCGATGCCGCGTGATTTGAGGCGTTGGACCGCCATCGCGGTTTCGAGGTGGATTTGTTCGGCAATTTTTTTGCCATCAATGAGCTGGGCTGTCATGGGAAGTCATTATAGGCAATGAATGGCGGCTGAAAAGAGAAAGGCTCTAAATAAAAATCAGAATGATGGCTGAAAGAATCAGCGCGGACCCGGCCACGCGGAAGAGCAGGATGCGGAGGCTGGTTTTGGATTCGTCATTCTTGAAATGGTGCCCGATCCACCAGACCAAGGCGATGCTCCAGAGGCCGCGGCTGCCATAGACGATGTTGGAGCCTGCGGCATCCCCGTAATAGCCGATGGCGATGGCCATGCCCACGGATTGAAGGGCCAGAAGAATGATTGCCAGGAGGAGGACTTTGCCTGATTTTTCCGGCAGATGGATGAGCGGCTTCCTAAAAAAGGGGAGCAGAGCGAACGACAGCAAAAATGTGACCAGGAACGAAGCGGGCAGCATACGGAAGAATCCGATCAATGGGCACCAGTATTTGGTTATAATATCCACCAGGGCAAAACAGCAGGAGGTGGCGATGGACAACAGTACCGTACGCAAGATCCGGCCGCGGTGCGCCTGATGATTGCCTTGTTGCAGCAGGGCAATGCCCGCCGTTGTGAGAATGGCGGCCACCCAGACGGACGCGCGGAGTTTTTCGTGGAGGAGTACCACCAGAAAGACCGCCACCAGCACCACTTTGCTTCCAAGAATCGGCGTAACGATGGACACATCGCCACGGGTGAGTGAAAGAAAGGTAAGTACCTGGCCGATGAAAAACAAAAAACCAAACAGCACAGGCGGCCACCAGGGGGTGAAGGTCAGGGGGCCGTGCCCGAAAAATACAAAGGGGCCGAAAAGCACGGCCATCATCGCGTTGGACAGGAAGGTCATGCGCCACGGCCCTATGCCGAGTTCGATGCTGCGTTTGATGGCAAGGGCGGACAGCGCGTACAGGAATGCCGAAACCAGCGGGTAGATCAGGTGAAATTGATTTATAATGCAGGGGAATGTATGTGTGGTTTTGCGAAATGCAACCGGTTATCCGCTCACACAGCCAAAAGTCTGCGTCGGCGAATCCGCGGCCTGGGCGGGATTGCCTTTGAAAGATCGGTCAAGGTGATGGCGCCGTTCCAACCCCGGGCGATATGGATGGCCCCGAGTTGAAATCCCGACTGGGGAAAAGTTTCCGGCATTTCAACAAGGCAGATTTCCTTCAAACCGAACCCATGCGACTGGATGTCGCGGATGCGGGCCTTGGTCCAGACATGATTGACCGTCATGAGGAAGACCACATGGTCGGCCAGTTCCATGGCGTGGTTGAGAAAAGGCCGGATTTGGCTCCAGGGCGGGTTGGTTATGATCCAATCAAACTGATTGTTGCAGGCGAGAAAGTCGCGTCCGCGGCTGATTTCGCACCATTCGGCGGCAGGCATGAACTGAAGAAAATGGCCGTCGCCGCAGCAGGGTTCGAGGATGCGACCGCTGGGTTTAAAATGGTGGACGAGGCGGCCGGCCATTTCGAGGGGAGTTTGGACGACGTCGTCGCTGGTGTAATTTCGGTTGGGCTGAAGTCGCATTGCGAGAACGTAGCAACTTTTTAAGTATTTATCTATAAAAAAGTAAAAACTATCGTAACTTAGCCACGGCACATGGAGCATGTAGGATTTTAACGCCAAGAAGCAAACTCCGACAGCCGTTGCGAGTGGAGAAACGCGAAATGGAATGAAAAGTAATTTACAACGAGATCGCGGAGAGAACAGAGAAGGGAAGTTTACGGTGCAGGATCATTTCCTATTTCAAACCTCTGACTTCCCTGGCTCAGTGGTCTGTGTAAAAAAACTTCCGTTCCTTTTTGCGCTATTGGCTTTCTTTTGTTAAGTTCCCGCCATGAAAAGGCTCCTTTTTCTTACTTTTTTGCCTGTGTGTCTGAGTGTCTTCTTCCTTCAAGGCTGTGGAAGGACTTTTCAAATCGAAATTCCGAAGTCGCAGGTTGAAAAGCAGGTGAAATCGCGTTTTCCCGTGACCCGCTCCGGCATTTTTTCGATCACGCTTCAGAATCCCGATTTGTTATTTGAGGGCTCCAGAGACCGGATCAATGTGGATACCGATGTCACGGTGCGCACCATGGGAATGTTTCCAGCCCCCGGTCATGTCAACGTGGATGGCAAATTGGAGTATCATCCGGAAGATGCCACCATTCGCCTCGGCGACATAAAAGTCCGCAAGGTGAACATCAAGGGCCTGCCGTCGGGCAAACATGAGGAGGTAATTGGTATGATTGGCAACCTCATTACGCCTGTTTTGAAATCGATCAATCTGTATCAACTCAACAAGTCCAACCGTTTGGAAAGCCTGGCCAGCGCTCATCTCAAAGGCTTTCATGTGAAAGACAACAGCCTGGTTGTCATTATTGGATACTGATGTGGGTGTTCTTGTCACGAGCCCAACAGGCACCGCTTTGCGCACGGTCAGGCCTGTCAGGCCAAGTTCCTTATCGCATTTTTTATCTGCTAATGTTTAAAAAGTTACTTGACGCTTAAATGGGTGTTCGTGTTATTTATACTGTATGGCCTTAACACCTCAGCCGCCTCAGAATCCAAACTTGCCGCCTGGCGCCAGGCTTCCGATTGCGCCTCCTTCAAGGACGACGTCGCCACAGAAGCCGGTTCTCCCTCAGGGAATGCAAATCCCCAGTAAAACGATTAACCTGGCGGCCGGCGGTGTTACTCCGAGCCTGAAGGTCACGCAGAAAAAACTTAAAAAAGAAACCATGCGGATTAATCTTCCTCCCAAACCGGGTGGGGGTCCGCAATCGGTTAGTGCCATTCCTGGGATTCCTTCTGGCGCCCAACCCGTTAAACCTCCGACCAATAAAATGATGCTGTCGGTTACGCGCCCATTGGGGTCGTCGCCAAGTCCTTTAACTGCAGTGACTGAAGCGCCAACGGCGGCTTTGCCGAAGCCGATTATTCCTCCTGTGGCCGGAGCCATGCAAGCCCAGTCGCCCAAACCCCCCACATCGAATTTTTCAACAATGCAGAGGCCGGGCATGACATCTCCTGCGTCTGCTTCGACAGTTCCTCTTGCAATGCCTTCTGCAACAATGAAGCCTCCGGCGCCTGTTGCAGCTCCGCAACCTCCAGCTCCTGTTATGATGCGCGTCCCCGCGCCTGCCGCTGCTCCAACAGGGGCGAAGCCGCCGACCTCGGCTGTTTCACCAGTGCTTCCCACGAAAGCTCCTGCTGCGACGACGGTTCCGCTTTCGGCTCCTTTGTTCCCCGCGGAGGGAGCCAAATTGCCTGTTCCTCCGCCAGCACCGGCTCCGATTCCAGTAGCGCAAAGGGCTCCTGCGATTCCTGCCGCAGCTCCCATGCCGCCTGCCGCGCCGTCGAAAGCTGTCATTCCTGGATTGCCATCAGTTCCGGCACCCGTGTCTGCGGCACCCAAGGCGCCAGCTCCAGTTTTAGCTCCTCCTGCTGCAAAGATTCCGATGGTAACACCTCCACCGCCAGCAGCACCGTTTTCTACTTCCGCGAAATCGATCCCACCGACTGTGGTTTTGCCCAAAGCAACGCTGCCATTGTCGGGTTCTCCGGCACCTGCCGTGTCTTCTATTCCTCCGGTCCCTGCTGCTTCCAAGCCCGCGCCCCTGCTTCCGACGGCCACATTGAAATCGACTCCGGAGGATATCAAATCGAAGACCAGTGTTATCAAGACGCCGGCTCCATTTCCTGCGGGTCCAGGCAAACCGGCACTTTCTGGTACTCCGGGATCCGGCACATCACTCATCAAAGCCGCCACGCCTTCGTCTTCGCCTGGCGCGAAAATTCCCATGCCACCCGCCGCTGCTCATGCCGGCAAACCTCAAACCCCTCATGCCCCTCAAATGCCAACGGTTGGGGCTCCGGCTCCACAAGCAGCGCCTGCGGCAGCCAGGACTGCGCCCTTGCCTGTCCGGGATTCCGATGGAGGAGGAACGGGTTGGGCTCTTGCCGCCGCACTCGTCGCGCTGGCCAGTGTCGCAGTCTTATTGCTGGGATATCTCGACATTTTGTAAGCGCGGATTCGCTTGGTGCGGACTTTGTTGATTTTTTGACGCTTCCATAGTTGCAATTTCCCAGAGGCTTTGCATGATTTCAGGTCTATGGCGAGCGAGAATCTTGTGGAATTGAGTGCTGCAAACTTTGGCGAAAAGGTTTTGAATGCCAAAGGCATGGTACTGGTTGATTTCTGGGCGGAGTGGTGTGGCCCATGCAAAATGATTGCGCCGCTGCTGGATCAGATCTCCGGAGAACACTCAGGCAAGGTGATCATTGGGAAAGTGGATGTGGATAAAAACTCCGAGTTGGCCTCCCAGTATAATGTCCGTGCCATTCCGACCCTGCTGATTTTCAAAGACGGCCAGATTAAAGAGCAGATCGTGGGGATGACTTCCAAGTCGGCCTTGTTGCAGAAGCTGGGTCTAAACTAAGATATCGGAACCTGAAAAGGTTGCCCGCCCGTTCAAGGCCCGGGCAATCCACAGGACTTCATTCCGCTTGGCCATGCGTTCACTCCGGCTGACCGAGCCTGCCTTGAGTAATCCAGCATTTGTGGCCACGGCCAGATGGGCGTTTAAGGCGGATATTGAATTGGAAAACAGGTGGAGGGGATATTCCCATCCCCCTTGTTTTTCTTTTTGGCTAAAACAGAAATAATGCTAATATAAACTTCATGAAGAACAATCTGAAATTCATTCTGCCCGTTTGTGTGGTTCTCCTGTTCATGGTTCTCCTTGCGCTCTGGTTTTCCTCCGGGAATGACAGAGGCTCGCAAACAGGGCTTGGGCAGAAGGATCAGGGAGGGAACTGGGTGTCGGCAAAGCAAGGCGACAAGCAGTCTTCCGAGCAAGCTCGCCCAACCCTGGATCCGATGTTACTGACGGCTTTGGCGGAAATGGATCCTGAGAAACGAAAAGAGTTGCTGGAGCAATGGGCCAAATCGGTAGGGGTGGATACAATGGCGGATACGCTGGCACGGATGGAATCCATTCCGGATGGCAAATTAAAATCTGAAGCGCGTGCCGCGCTGTTGGGCAGTTGGAGCGACCGGGATTTGGGCGGGGAGGTAAAGTGGTTTGGGGACCGCGGCGGCGCCGATGGGTTGCACCAGCAGGCGCGCGACGTCCTGGCCCAGGCCATGGCGGATCGTGACCCGGCAGCCATGTTGGACTGGATGAAGAAGTCCATGCCGGAGTCCAGCAGGAAGGAATTGTATATACCAATTTGTCAGCAATGGATGAGCCATGATCCGTCGGGCACGGCGACACTGTTGCGCCGGATGATTGTTTCGTCAACGGCTGACGCAGCGAATCCGGCCTGGATTGATTTGGCGGGGCAGGTTGCGGCGCAATGGTCCAATACGGATGTGAACAGCGCGGTGAGCTGGTCGCAATCTTTGCCGAAAGGGCCTGCCAGGGAGCGGGCGCTTGGGCTGGTGAGCGGCAAGTGGGCTGAAACCAATCCTCAGGGGGCTGCGGCGTATGCGATCCAGGAAAATGATCCCCAATTGGTCCGGAACGTCGCCGCCAAATGGGCGGAAAGCAGTCCCCAGGCCGCTGCAATCTGGGCGAAAGGATTGCCGGCGGGTGAAACCGGCACTGCGGCGATACTGTCCATTGTGCCCATGTGGACTCAGAAAGATCCGGCGGCCGCGGCTGCGTATGCAATCAATCTTCCCCAGGAAGACGTGAAGAACCAGGCCGTTATTGCGGTGGCTTCGGCATGGGCCTACAACAATCCTGCGCAGGCAAAAGCCTGGGTTTCACAATTTCCAAGCGGGTCGCTGCGCGAGCAGGCCATGCAGCAAGTCAAGCTTATTGCCGGGAAGTGACGCTTCCGATTTGCAATCTAAAACACGGATTCATGGCAATACCCTGTGCGTAAGCTTGGGGACCTTCACCCCTGCGCTGACAAGGCACGGAATTGCGTCGGCGAACGGCCCGTGATTTGTTTGAAGCGGCGCGAAAAATAATACTCGTCGCAAAATCCGAGCACGGCGGCAATTTGCTTGTCCGTCAACCGGCGTTCCTGCATGAGTTCGCAGGCGCGGTCCACGAGCCTGCCAGCCCGGTAGCGGGCAGGCGGGTGCCCCACCAGCCGCGTAAAACGTTTGCGAAAGGTCTCCGGACTCGTGCCGAGGTGGCGCGCGATGCTTTCCCAATCGGGCGCTGACACCAGAGTCGCATCAAGTTGCGCGCAGGCCTGTGATGCCCAGCGCAGATCATCCTGATAGGCGGTTTGCCGTCCCGCGCCGGTGACGATTTCCGCCAGCAGGGTTTGGAGGCGGCAGATTTCCAGCAACGGCGGCGCGTATCCGGTCTGGCGGGGCGCGCCGAGAATTGAATCGAAGCGGCGAAACCACACATCCACGGGTTCGAGATGATGTACGGGGTGATGATCGTCCAGCAATCCCTGCTCACGCCACAAATCAAATATTTTCCCGCTGAAACTCAGCCACAAGGAGGTCCAGAGTCCATTGCCTTTCGGGCCATACGAATGCGCGAGATCGGGAAAAACCAGGATCATATCCCCGGGGCCGATGTCCATTTGCGTACCGTGGGCATCCTTGTAAAATGCGTTGCCGTCGAGCACATAAACCACGGCATATTGCCCGAAAATGCGCGCCGGACCCGCTCCATGCTGCGAGTTATCCGCAAAACCTGCCGAAGTGATGCTGCCGAGCGGGGATGCCACAGCGTTGTTGAAACGCCAGCCTTTTGGGTTACGGGCAGGAGGCGCATTCTGCTGTTGAGGCATCTTCCGAATATAGGCTAATTCCATACCAAAAAACACAAGAATCTTTCCAAAATCTCCATTTTCAGACTAGATCTTTGAGGTAATTTTAACATATGAACACAAGCCTGACCCTTTCTTCGCATGGGTATGAATTGGATCTGAGCGACGCCGCTTTCGGCGAATTACGCCGCTCCGATGATGTGTTGACCGATGAAAAATCTCTTCGTGAACGAATGATCGAAGACGGGTATCTCTATCTGCCGGGTTTTTTTGAGAGGGAGGACGTCTTGAAAGTCCGGGCAGAACTTTGTTCACAGCTTGAACTCGCGGGCCGACTGGACCCCGATTTCCCAGTGATCGAAGCCGTACCGTGCCCGCCGGACAAGACGCCCGCCTTTCCCCAAAATGCCCAGGGTTTCCCGGTCAACCGCAAGCACCCGACTTTTGAGCGTTTTCTTTTCGGGACGAGTATCCTCGATTTTTACCGGCGATTTTTCGGAGGCGAAGTCCGGCATTACGACCACACTTGGTTTCGTGCCGTCAATCCGGGCCGTGGCACTCCGCCACACTGTGATCTCGTTTACATGGGACGCGGCACCCACGAAGTCCGCACGGCCTGGATCCCCTACGGCGACACATCACTGGAACTGGGCGGCCTGATTGTGCTCGAAGGCTCACACCGTCAAAGTGAACGGCTGAAAAATTATCTCGCGCAGGATGTGGACACGTATTGCGAGAATCGTCCGGGCGGTTACAAATTCAAACCGGGAATGTTGACGAAGAATCCCGTCACGCTCCGGGAGAAAATGGGCGGACGCTGGCTCACGACGGAGTTCAAGGCGGGTGATCTCCTGACGTTTGGCATGAAACTCGTCCACGCCTCGCTCGACAACCAAAGCAACTGCATCCGCCTTTCCACCGACACCCGCTACCAGTTGGCGACACAGGAAATTGATCCGCGCTGGGTCGGCCCCGACACCGTGGAGTACGCCGCGAAAAACCGCATCGGATTGGTATGTTAAATTAATGATAACATCCGAAAATCCCCTGACAACATCTCCCGTTCAAGCCGACGGGGTTCACGGTTTGCCGCCGCGCGAAGCTTGGACAGAAGCCGCCCGCCGCCGCCGCGACGCCTACGCCATCACACCCGGTGCGCCTCTTCTCAAAACCGAGTTCGGTTACTTCTGCTGG
>JAQTNW010000061.1 GCA_028713655.1 Candidatus Methylacidiphilales bacterium
GGCGCACAGGGCTTTGATCGCCATCCCGCCCTGACCTTCACGCAGGATCCCCACCACTTGTTCTTCGCTGAATTTGCTCTTCTTCATTTGTTCTGTCCCTTCTACAGGATCAGAACTACATTTTCAAAGCGTCCCGTTTCAGGGGGTCAGGCCTAACCAGCGGCAATCCCAAGAAATGCCTGCTCTTTGAGGGTGCGGGTAAAGGCACGGGGCAATTGGTAGTCGTGTTTTTGAAATCAGATGGCACGGAAATTGGTGAAGGCCCCGGTGTGTGGCTGGATTTGAAGAACGTCCAGGAAATGTATCAGCGGGCGATGGCCACTCCCTCAAACGGTGTTGAATCACCAGTAACCTATTGCCCTGATCAACCGCCAGTGCAGAGCACAGGATACTCTTTCGACACCAGCATTC
This sequence comes from Candidatus Methylacidiphilales bacterium, assembly GCA_028713655.1. Taxonomy (NCBI): domain Bacteria; kingdom Pseudomonadati; phylum Verrucomicrobiota; class Methylacidiphilae; order Methylacidiphilales; species Methylacidiphilales bacterium. The sequence continues at coordinate 412 of JAQTNW010000061.1, forward strand.
CATTTAGTCAGCCCTCGGATGAAACCAATAACTGCATCATCTTTGTTCACGGATGGAATATGCCGACTGCCCAAGCGGCAAATTGGTCAAGCACCGTTTACAAACGTCTTTGGTGGCAGGGTTACAAAGGAGGGTTTGCATCTTTTATCTGGCCTTCAGCGACGGGCCTTGGTCTTCCTTGGGAGGGTGGCCTCGATTACAACGATGGTGAATGGCGAGCTTGGAACTATGCCAGCGCGCTCAAAAACCTTTCGAGCAACTACAAATCATCCTTCACAGTGAATTTAATTGCTCACAGCCTCGGCAATGTGGTTGCTAGTGAGGCCGTTCAGATCGGAGCACCTGTGGAAGGTTATGCTCTATTGGATGGGGCAGCATCAGCGAATTGCTATAATGCAGATTTGGCTCCCGTAGCTGGGCTTCCAAAGGACAATCATCCAGATACAGCATCGGAAATGGGGTATCGCGGTTACTTCAATCCGGGGACTGTCAACCTTATCAACAACTTCCTTGAAAATGATTCAATACTCGGAATCTGGGTAATTAATAACAATCTCAAGCCTTGGAAGGGTGCGGCTTTGGTTGATAAGTATGTTTGGCAAAACGGGCATGTTGTTCGGCAGAGGCAGTTGTCTGGATGCGCTGGCGGAACAGCGGCACCGGCTGGAAACACTGGCCGGACTGGTGGAATTGTCCCGGAGAACCACGGAGCGTGAAATAGACCCGGAACTATTGGGGGACGCGGGCAGCCTGATGGTGGAGGAACTGGGAAAAATGCGGGGCTGCATGAGGAATTTGCAAAAAGTCATCAAGCGATGAAAGTGTCCCTGACAGCGACTGACCCGGCATTGCTTAATGCAGTGATCGGGCATTACCGGCCATGTGACCACGCACAGCCTGCGCCACGGAGATGCTGAAGGGCGGGGCTTCTGTCCGCCATGTGCAGGAAATGCTCGGCCATAAAAGCCTTTCCACCACCGAACGGCACTTGCGCCTGACCATTGCCGATTTGAAAGAGGCTCATACCAAGTTCCATCCGAGGGAACAGGTGAATAAAGCAACTTGAAAGTTATCTGCGACGCGCAAGAACAGAGTGATTGAGCTGACGGACTTCCGAACGTGCCTGCTCAATGCTTACGGCTTGGCCCCGCTGCATGTCTTCTTCCGAACGAATGACGGCACGCTGGGCCTGAGCTGCGGTAATGACAAAGCCGCCCATAGCGGCTGCACCCTTGAGTCGGCTGGCCCGGTACTCCATGGTTGTCTTGTCCATGTCCGAAACATACTCTTATCGGAGTGACATTCCAGCCAAATTCTCAAAGCCAGTGGAGGAAAATTCAGCAGGTGGGCCTTTGTCCTGAAATCACCAGCTTTGAAATTTATACGGAGGCCTACACCAAGCAACTCGATAACGCCCTCGTGGAAAGCGTCCGCTTTGCCAACAGCGCGCCCGGCCCCGAAGAGGTTCTTATTTTTCACCGTCTCATTTTCAGGAACATTCATCCCTGGGCGGGAACCTTTCGAGCGGCCGGAGAAATGGTTCATTTCGACGGTGGACAAATGGGCGCGGATGCCAATCGGATTGCTCCCGCCATTGAACATGTTCAGAAAGTAATGCTGGAAAGATTACAAGTTGCCGTGATGCCCCAACAAAAAGCATTGGCGATTGCTGGTTATCTGGGGGCCTTGCGCATGATTCATCCTTTCCGTGACGGCAATACCCGCACGGCAGTGGTTATTCTTGAAGGACAGGTTACGGTCCTTTTCGGAGAAAAAGAGCGTCCCTCTTTGACAGAACTGGACTTTAAGCACCTTCTGCAAGATGCCTATCGAGGTCATTTAGGGCAGCTGGCCAATCGGATTTTAGCGAGGGAAGAATTGCCCCTGATCCCCGAAACCGAGTCAGAAACCGAGAGAACTCGTCCCTTCCTTGATCCTGACATGGAAACGGTATGGTTTCAGCATCGAGAAAATATCCTACGGCAGCAGCGGGGCGACTGAACCTCTCAACTGCCAGCCTTTGATTGACTGGCTTTGTCATTTGCGTACGGCATCGTCTCGATGCCGGAAGATGGAGCGTGACGTTCCTCGAACCCGCAGCCGGGACGGGCGCGTTACGCAACCTTTTCCTTCAAATGCTTCAAATGATATTCCGGATCCACTGCTTCGCCGGTGGCTTGGCAGATCAGTTCTAAAGGTTTCAAGCAACTTCCGTGCGCATGGATTTTCAAGCGCAGCCAATTCAGGATTTCACCATATTCGCCACGGAGTAATTTCGCGTTCAGGCCCTTTATTTCCGCTTTTAGCGTGTGAGACAACTGGGCGGCGTTGAGATTTCCAAGGGTATAGGTCGGAAAATAACCAATACTGCCGCCGCTCCAATGAATGTCCTGCAGGCAACCGGCCGCGTCATCCGGTACTTTGAGGCCAAACAATTTTTCAAACCGGGAGTTCCAATATTCCGGAACTTCGCCAGCCTTCAAATCGCCTTCGATCAGGCGTTGTTCAATCTCAAATCTCAAAATGATGTGCAGGTCGTACGTCACCTCATCGGCTTCCACCCGGATGAAACTTTTTTCAATGCGGTTCGCATAGCGGGTCAGGGCCTCGGGCGAGGACCCTTTCAGTTGCGGGAAAAAATCCGTCACCACAGGGAACCAATATTCCCAGAATGCGGACGAACGCCCAATGTGATTCTCCCAAAAGCGCGACTGGGATTCATGGATGCCGAGCGAAACCGCCTCGCCCGCCGGCGTGCCATAATGTTCCCGCGGCAACCCCTGCTCGTACAATCCGTGGCCTGCCTCGTGCAGGATGCCATAGAGCGAACTGGTAAAATCAGATTCGTTATAGCGGGTTGTCAGCCTGTGATCGCCCGGCCCGATTCCGGTGCAAAAGGGATGGGCGGAGGTGTCGATGCGGCCGGCCTGAAAATCAAACCCGATTTTGGCGGCGACGAGCTGGTTGAATTTTTCCTGTTGCCCAATCGGATAGGGGCCGGGCGGCAGGATGGCGGGGTTTTCGAGGAATTTTTCCACGCCCCGGTTTGCCAGGGCGGCAACCTTGGGGGCGAGTATCTCAAAAAGTCCCGCCAATTCCTCGGAACGCGCGCCCGGCTCATATTCATCCAGAAGCGCGTCATACGGCGAGTCTTCATAACCCCAGCGCTCGGCCATCTGCAGGCGCAGCCGCACAATGGTTTCCAGGTGCGGGCGAAAAACGCCGAAATCCTTCGCCTTTCGGGCCTCGCCCCAGGCTTCATGGGCTGCGGAAGTTGCACGCTCCAATTCCTCAACCAGCTTGACCGGTATTTTGACAGCACGGTCATAGCGCTTCCGCCATTCGCGCAGATTGGCTTTCCGGATTTTGTCCAGGGAGCCTTTGGAATTTTCACAATCCGACAACCATGCGCCCGTCTTCGGCGCGGTAAAAAGCCTGTGCGACAGCGAGCATAGATGGGCCGTTTGTTCCCCGCGATAGGCCGCGCCTGCCGGAGGCAAATGGGTTTGATGGTCCCAATGCAGCAGGGCAACGGTCGTGTTGAGCAGGGCGCATTCCCGGCTTCGCTCGAAAAGTTTCTGATAGGCTTCCATGCCGAAGGATTTAGCAGGGTCAGGAGGGGATCAAGTCCGCAAAATAAAAATTATTGCGCTCCACCCCTTCGGTGCAGGTCGTGACAAGGGCGGCAACTTCATACCGGCCTTCGCGCAGGATGTTCCTCAAGGCGAGAATGCTGTCCTTGCCTCCGCTCCAACCGAGGATGATTTTTTCGCGTTGCGCTTGAGGCATGGCTTCCTGATGAACTTGCGGGCAAGCCCTAAACTTTGAGGAGCTCGGTTTCTTTGGCCGCCAGCGCCTTGTCAATCTTTTCGATATAGGTATCGGTCAGCTTCTGGACTTCCTTTTCGGAATCGGCAAACTGGTCTTCGGTCAAATCGCCGTCCTTTTGCTCCTTTTTCAACTGGTCGAGCCCGTCGCGCCGGTTGTGGCGAATGACAATGCGTCCGTCTTCGGCGATTTTTTTGACCACTTTGGTCAGGTCGCGGCGGCGTTCCTCGGAGAGTTCCGGGATCGGCAGGCGGATGATTTTTCCGTCCACCATCGGTGAAATGCCGATATTGGATTCTTCGATGGCTTTGCGGATGGGATCCACATTGGAGGCGTCCCAGGGCTGGATCATGATGAGGCGGGGTTCGGGACAGGTAATGCCGGCGAGTTCGCGCAATTGCATGCTCGTCCCATAGGTTTCGACGCGCATATGTTCCACGAGCTGGGGCGAGGCTTTGCCTGTCCGCACGGAGGTGAATTCTTCCTGCACTTTATGCAGGGTCTTTTCCATTTTTTCTTCCGTTTCCAGCAAAATATCGTCCACAGGCATGGCGTTCCTCCTACTTGTCTGTCACTAAAGTGCCAACCGTTCCGCCCAAGGCAACACGTTTTAAATTGCCGCTGCGGAACATGTCAAATACGACAATCGGAACATTGTTGTCCATGCACAAACTGAAGGCGGTTGAATCCATCACCTTCAGGCGCTGGCGCAGGCACTCAATATAGGTAAGCCGGCTGTAGCGTTTGGCGTTCGGGTTCTTTTTCGGGTCGCTGTCGTAAATGCCATCCACTTTCGTCGCCTTCAAAAGAATGTCCGCGCCGATCTCGCTGGCGCGCAGGGCTGCGGTGGTGTCGGTTGAAAAATAGGGATTTCCGGTACCCGCCACAAAAATGACGACACGGTTTTTTTCCAGGTGCCGGATGGCGCGGCGTCGGATGAAAGGCTCGGCCACATTTTTCATTTCGATTGCGGTCTGTACCCGGGTGAATACGCCTTCCTGTTCGAGCGCATCCTGCAGGGCCAATCCATTGATAACAGTGGCCAGCATGCCCATGTAATCGGCGGTGGTGCGGTCCATGCCTTGATTGCTACGCGTCAGTCCGCGCCAGATATTTCCACCCCCGATGACAAGGGCCACCTGCACTCCCATTTCATGGATTTCCTTGACCTGGCAGGCGATGCTCCGGGTGACCGGAGCGGAAATCGGGTTGTTTTCATCGGCCAACACTTCGCCGCTCAGCTTGACTATAATGCGCTTGTACTTGGGTTTAGAGGCCGGAAACCGGGTGGAGGAACGGGGTGGCATGCAAGTGACTATCCGGCGACAGAGAGCAGGCTGTCAATCGGAAATGTTTGCCAACCGTCATCTGTTTGTGACATGTCTTGGATACCCTCCAAAACATTTATGAAAATCCTGCTGGCGGAAGATGACACCGCATCCCGCGCCTTGTTGGAAAACAAGCTCCGGGAAATGGGACACGAAGTCTTTTCGGCCCCCGATGGTGAAGTAGCCTGGGATCGCTTTCTCGGGAGCGGCTGCTCGGTCGTAGTCAGCGACTGGGCGATGCCGCGCCTGGATGGCGTGGATCTTTGCAGGCGGATTCGGGAATACCGTTCTCCCGGGTATGTTTATTTTATCCTGCAAACCGCCCGCACCGGTTCGGAGGACTACCTCAAGGCCATGCATGAGGGAGTGGACGATTTTCTTCCGAAACCGGTTGATTTTCAGGAACTGGAAATCCGGTTGCAGGTGGCCGGCCGGATCATCGGCTACAAAACCACGATCCAGCAGCTCCAATCCCTGTTGCCGATTTGCATGTACTGCAAAAAGGTCCGGGCTGACCGTGAATATTGGCAACAGGTGGAAAGCTATATTCGGGACAAAATAGGGACCAATTTTTCACATGGCGTATGCCCGGATTGCTACACCCAGTTCGTCACGCCGCAGTTGAATGAATTGGCCGGTGATGCGCAGACAGGCTAACCCAACAGGCTCTTGGCCGCTTTGACAAAGCCTTCGGCGTTCAGCCCGTACTTATTGTACAACTCATCCGCCATGTAGGCCGACTGGCCGAACTCGCCCGGGATGCCCAGGCTCCTGGCTTTGACAACATGGCCCGCATTGACCAAGGCATGCACCAGTTGCGATCCAAACCCGCAGACGACCTGATGGTCTTCCATGGTCACAAGTTTTCCCCCGGTTTTTTTCACCGCGGCGCCGATGGTTTCCAGATCAAGCCGGTTCACAAAGGGGCTGTTGATGACCGTGGCGCTGATTTTTTCCGCCTTGAGCAGATCGGCGGCCTGCAAGGCCTTCCCGACCAGAGGCCCGTTGGTTACTAATGTAATGTCAGAGCCCTCGCGCAGCGCCTGGGCCTTGCCCCACTCATAGGTTGCGCCTTCCTTCCAATACACCGGGTAGTTTTCGCGTCCGAGGAAGAACACCGCGGATTCGCCCTCATGGCCCGACTCGCGGGCCTCCGCGATGCGGGTGATCGCCTGATACAAATACGCCTCGGCTTCGTCCGCGCAGGAACAGGCAATGACCACTGTGTGCGGAATCGGGCTCGTCGCGGCAAAATAGGTCGTCGCCTGGTGCGAAGCCCCGTCGGCGGCATCTTGGAAACCGGTGTGCGAGAAAAGCGCGATCACCGGCGCCTGCGATAACGCAGACATCGTAAGCGGCAGATTACCCTTGGTGACTCCAAACTGCGCAAAGGTATCCACAATCGGGATCAGCCCCAGCTTCGACAGCCCGGCGGCCGTGCTCACCATGTTGGACTCGGCGACACCCACGTCGATGGCCCGCTCCGGAAAAGTTTTTTGGAATCCGGCGATGCCGGTGGATCCGGCCAAATCGGCTGAAACCGAAAAGATCGGGTAGCCTTCCTTGACGGCACGGATCGCGGCCTTGGACAACCCTTCCTGGATTTTGGTTTTTTTGACCACGGTCATAGAGGGCGTGGCGGGAGGCGCGGCCTTTTTTGCGGCTTCCTTTTGTTCCCAAAGCGCACGCAGTTCTTTGGCCCAGGCCATGAACTCTTCCGGCGCATTGTTGTGATAAATCTCGTTGACCCAATCGATGATTTTTTCGCCATTGGCCAGGGGGAAACCGTGCCCGCCCGAGGAACTGGCTTCGGTCGATTTGATGCCAAAACCCTTGACGGTTTTCAACCAAAGCGCCACGGGTTTGGTAGTGTCTTTTCTTGCGGCATCGATGGCCTTTTCAACCGCCAGGTAAACCGCCTGCAGGTCGTTCCCTTTTTCCTCGTGAATGACGTTCCACCCCAGCGTGGCCAGGGATTCAAACGTCGGATGCATGCTGAACGAATCCTTCGTGATGCGGCCCGACAACTTGGTGTCGTTGTCCGAAAGCACCAGAACGTAGGGGGCCATCACGCCGCGGTGGGCAAGGCCGGGAATGGCGGCGAAGGCTTCCTTGGCTTCGCCTTCCATGGCGGCGCCATCGGAAACGACACAGATGGTGACGCGGTCCTTGTGTGTGACGCCGTCGGCGAGGGCCAGGCCCTGGGTTTGAGGCAGACTGGAACCGAGCGGGCCGTTGCTGAGCAGGACCCCTTCGGGGTTGAGGTGCGATTCCCCGTGGCCCGTCAGCTTGCTTTTGATGCTGCGGAACGCCCTGAGGTCCTCGTACTTCATGTTGTCGAAGCCGTAATTGGCGCGCAGGGCGTAAACGCCGTTTTCCGTGTGGCCGGCGTCGTTGGAAAAATTATAAGCCTCGTGCCATTCCCGGCCTTTGACCGAAAACATGATGGCATGGATGGAGGCCATCGCCTCAGCCAAGGCCGCCGGGCCGCCCCAGTGACAAGCCGCGCCGTGGTTCACCGCATGCACATCCATCAAGGCGACCGCCGCGCGCGTCGCATTGGGATCGGCCACAACCACTTCCTCGCCTTTGGCATTCCGGATCTTGACCGAATATTTCGGGCCGGATTTCGGAGTAGAGGCAAGTTTGGATTTGAGGAGCAACGGCTTCAATGCCGGAGCTTCCTGTTTGTCAACAACGGTGGTGTCAGCGCCCATTTTTAGTTTCCTGTAATCGGGGTTAAGCCTGGCTGAGGCAATCGAAGAAAAGAATTGCCGAAGCCGCGCGGAGTGGCAAGGCGAAAGCAAATGATTCACCATGGAAGAGAATCAAAGTATTTAACGTAAAGCCATCCGCCAGGGGACGGATTCGTCCCGTGTGCGAACAAGAGACGCAAAAATGGAACGGATTTTTTACCACGAAACACACAAAAATCACGAAAGGAAGGCAAAACACATTTTTTTGACAGGATTAACAGTATGCATAGGATTTGGGACAATACATGATTCTACGCGTAGCGTTTTGGATTGCGCAGACATGTCTGCGCTTTGGAGTTTGACGCTTTACAGGGGGGTCAGAAGCGTGTGAAACATTCGGGTTAGGGATCGAAGCTTTCTTGTAAGTCGCGCAACTCTGCGTAATACTGGCTCTTTATGGCCGACCCCTTGAAGCAGAAAATTTTGATCATCGATGACGAAACCGACGTCCATTATTCCTTTGAACGCCTGCTGGCAAAGGAGCCCGTCACAATCGTAACCGCTTCCAACAGCGAGGAAGGCCTCCGCGTCCTGAAAAAGGAGAAACCGGATGTCGTGGTCATGGACATCCGGATGGGCAAGGAAAGCGGCCTGGACACGTTGCGCGAAATCCGCAAGTCCAACCCTGCGCAGATTGTCATCATGATGACGGCCTACGGAACGTCCCAGACCGCCATCGAAGCCATGAAGCTCGGGGCTTTTGATTATACGCTCAAGCCGTTTGATATTCCCCAGTTAAAAAACCTGCTCCAGCGCGCGCTTGATGCCGCGAACGCGCTCAAATCCAACGCGGTGCTGCCGGTATCCCTGGATGCGGATGATTTTCGAACCGGCATTGTCGGGAGTTCGCAGGCCATGCAGCAGGTGTACAAACTGGTCGGCCAGGTCGCCCCCACGGATGCAACCGCGCTGGTCACCGGCGAGAGTGGAACGGGCAAGGAACTTGTGGCACGGGCGATCCACGCAAACAGCAACCGCAGCAACGCGACTTTTGTCGCCATCAATTGCGCCGCCATTCCGGAAAACCTGCTGGAAAGCGAATTGTTCGGCCACGAAAAGGGTTCTTTCACCGGAGCAATGAACCAGCGCATCGGACGTTTTGAGCAGTGCGACGGCGGCACCTTGTTCCTGGATGAAATCGGCGAAATGCCGCTGGCCGTCCAATCCAAGCTGCTTCGTGTGTTGCAAGACGGGGAAATGACACGCGTCGGCGGAAACAAGCCCATCCGTGTCAGTGTGCGGATCATCGCCGCCACCAACCGCGATCTCTGGCAAGCCTGCAAGAGCAAGGAGTTCCGGGAGGACCTGTACTACCGGCTTAATGTGTTCAGCATCAGCCTGCCTCCGCTCCGCTCGCGGAGGACCGACATCAACGGACTGGTGTCGTACTTCATGAACAAATGGCGTACGAGAAATGCCGGCGGCCCCGGAAAAATCTCGGAAGATGCCCTCAAGCTTTTGGAGTCTTACAATTGGCCCGGCAACGTGCGCGAGCTTGAGAATTGCATCCAGCGCGCCATGGTGCTCGTCTCCGGCGACACAATTACACCGAAGGATCTTCCACCCGAAGTTGCAGGGTCCGCTGCCCCGCCCGGATCGTCCGGCACAACATCAGCGTCGGCGGAACCCGTGTCTGTCGGCGCCACGCTGGACGACGCCTTCAGGACCCTGTTTGAGACCGTCAGACAGGACCCGAAATTGAAGCTGCTTCCGGCCATGGAACGCGAATTCATTGTTCGTTCGCTGGATCTAACTTCGGGGAACCAGGTGCAGGCGGCGAAAATGCTCGGCATTACCCGCGCCACCCTGCGCAAACGGGTGGAAAAATTCGGCATTCAGAAAAAGTTGCAAATTGATTAGCGCCAGCCCGGATGTTTCACCCGCTTCTGAAAAGCCCTGCAAAGTGTCTTGCCAAAAGACCTGGCAAAATCAGGGGTGCACCCACATCCGGGCTAAAAGCGGAATACTGAAAGCTCGCCGTTTCAAACGGGCAGCGCTGCCTGCTTCAGGTGTTTGCCCAAGAGCGCCTTGAGTTCATTGAGACAAAAGGGTTTGCTGATAAATTCCAAAGCCCCCAGCTTTTTGGCACGGGTTAGCTCCCGGGGGCCGGGCAGGGCTGACATGAAAATAAACGGGATTTGCTTCAAGCCGGGTATGCCGTGCAGCATCTCGCAGAATTCAAGGCCGTTGAGTTCGGGCATATTGACATCGCAAAGGATCAGGTCGGGTTGAAATTTCTCCACCAATTCGAGGGCCTGGGAACCGTCGTGTGTACAACAAACATCAAAGTCTTGCATCGAAAAATAACTTTCGAGAACTTGAAGCAGGGCCGCCTCGTCATCCACGATCAACAGCTTGTGATTCGCTGCTCTGGATTCCTCACTCACACCCATTACACTACCTTTGTAGAGGTGTTCGTTTCAACAAAAAACCACGATGCTTGCCCCTGTGGAGCAGGATTTATTCGTTGTTTTACTCCAGCGACTGAGAAGGTTGCGCCAGAAAAGAGAGCTAACCCAGGAGGCTTTTGCCGAAAAAGCCCAGGTTTCCTATAAATATTACCAGGCCATCGAGGGAGGCCGGAAACGCGACCTGAGGCTTTCGACCCTGGCCAAGCTGGCCGCAGCCCACGGGATCAGCCTGTCGGAGCTCCTGGATTTTCCCCGGCCTGTAATGACAGCCCGCGTGGCGGACAAAGCAACCCAATACCGCTTCAAAAAGAACGGTCCCAAGCCGAAATAATTCAGTTAAAGCCTATTTCCCTGCACGCGGCTGGGATTCCGTCCTGCTTGGCCGACGTTGTGGCATACAGAACCTGGGCTTCCGCCGGCAACAAGCTCCAGAAGTGGGCACGGCGCTCGGGGTCCAGGTCCGTAAGCGCATCATCGATCAACAGCATCGGCCAGACGCCCCGGTTTTCCCGAATGAGCTGGATTTCCAATAGCCTGAAAGCCAGCGCCGCCGATTTGACCTGGCCTTCGGACCCATAGTCGCGCAGCGGCTTGTCGAAAAGCGAAAGAAGCCAGTCATCGCGATGCGGACCCAAGCACGCTGTGCCTCGCTCCCGTTCCTTCTGCCAGAGAGCATCGCGCGAAAGAGCCAGATGCCGCGGGATGGCGGGCTCAAAACGAATCTCTGCGCTTTCCTCGCGGCCGGTCAAGTCGCAATAATACCGCGCGAGCAAGGGGGCGGCCTTTTCGGTGAACTCCAATCGAAAGCCATGAATTTCACGGCTCGCTTGCTCTAATTGACGGGTCAATCCCGTCCAGATCGCGCGGCTTGGGTCCTGCTGGCGGAGCAGTGCGTTTTTTTGTTTCAGCAAAAGCTGGCATTTCTGGATCAGGGAAAGATAGGGCGTGTGCATGGAGGACAAAAGGCCGTCCACCCATTGGCGACGCGCCTGAGCCCCGCCCTGGACAATCTGCCGGTCGTTGTTTTGAAACACCACGCACGGCGAACGGCCCCAAAATTCCCGGATCGTCAGATTTTCCGACCGGTCAACGGCAAGGTTGCGTTCGTTTTCGCCCCACTCGATTTTCAGTTTCTGAAAGTCCGTGTTCTTGAACCAGCCTGCGACGCCGAATTGCTCGCAACCCCAGTGGATCAGCTCGCGGGTTTGATGGGTGCGGAACGAGCGGCAGCGGGACAACATGTAAACCGCCTCAAGGACGGAGGTTTTGCCCCGGCCATTGGCGCCCGCCAGCACGTTGAATTGTGAAAGTTCGGGCAGCTCAAGATCCGCGTGGCAGCGGAAATTGAGAATGTGAAGTCGAACCAGCATGGGATCATGCTTGCTGATTTAACGCCGGGACGCAAAGAGCATTTCACCGCAGAGGCGACGGGAACGCAGAGGACGCCAAGGAAGTGAAACTCCCCCGTAGTTCGCGTCTTTTGTGTTCATGGGAGCGTGGGCGTCTCGCCTGCACTTTCCGGCATCTTGCCGGAAAGGCTCTATTATTTTCATCTTGCCTGAGTTTGAACGTTAGCCGTCACCTGTCCGGAACACCTGGTACCCGATGCTGCTTAGCAGCCGAAGTGCCAGCGTGTGATGGGTTGGCTGGACTGGCTGGTTCGACATTTTCATCTTGCTATCTGTATCCCAATGATCAGGAGAGGGGCGGCAACGCCAACAAGTAAACACCATGTAGCGGTCTTGCCGTGGCCGAATTTATAGGCCATGACAACACCTAAAATCACATTCAGCACAAGACTTAACGCCATGATCCAAACAAACCAGTCCATAAGGTCGGACGATAGAGTGGATATATGGTCCGACGTCTTGAATCCGAGACCAGTGTGAAGCGTGGAAAGTAATCCGAGAAAACCATGTGTTTGCTTCTGCGAACCATGCAGCCAAATCTTCTGCATAATCCCAGTAGCGGCAAAGAAACAGATCATTGGGGCAAAAATGCAGCCGATGTAGAGGTGGATAGAACGTAGAGTCTTCATTGTTATGTCGAACGCCCAAGCTGACTCACCATCCTGTAGCGCCAGCGGAAGGATCGTTGAGTCCAGCGCTTTGTTCGACGGCCTTCATGTTTGTCTGGAGAAACTGCTGGACGTCTATTATGCGCCCGCTATGGGCCGACTCGATGGCCGCAAAAAGCAACGCACAACATTGAATATTGTCGTCCAGATTGTTTGGCGGCGCATCGCCGCCGTTGAGCCAGTTCACAAACAATTCCGCCAGCCAAGGATTCATCCATGCCGGTTGTTGAAGCATCGGCAAATCCTGAGAAAGCGGTTTGTCCCACGCCCCACCTCGCAGTACCCGCAACCAGCGCCGGTCGAGTTCCAGGGTGCCGTCTTCACACTCGGCTCGAAAGTACTCGTTTGTCCAGCCGTTCATCGTCGAGGCATTGGCCTTGGCGCCTTCATACAGGCACTTAACACCGTTCTCCATCTCAATCGTCACCATGCCAGTGGAGTCACCCGCATAATGACCCCATGGCGGATTCCAGGTCAACGCATAGACGGATTTCGCATTTGAACCCGTCAATGCGCGCAAAATGTCAAAATGATGAACCGTTCCCTCGACGAGCAAAGGATCGGCGATCTCGTGACGGAACTTGCCCCAACTGGCAAACTCACGACAGTTGTGCGTGAAGCGCCCGACAATGTAATTCAACCGTCCATGTCTGCCGCTCTTGATTTGCGCTTCCAGCGTCTGTTTGTCCTGATCAAACCGATGACTCATGGTCACCGCCATCATCAGCCCGGCATTCCTGACCTTGCGATAGATGCGACATGTTGCCGCCATCGTGTCGGCGATCGGTTTCTCCGAGAGAATATGACATCCGTGCTGAACGGCGAGATCCACCATTTGCTCGTGATAAGCCGGCGGCACAACGATCGTAACAAAATCGGCCTTGGCTTCGCCGAACGCCTTCTCTGCACTGGTAAAAAGTTGATCGTCAGCAAGACCCAGTTGAGTTTTGGCCTTGCCGAGCGTCTCCCGATTGATGTCAACTGCGGCAACCGGCACCGCCAATCCAAGGTCTTTGAGTCGGGGCAGGACGGCATTACACCAATGTTGCCCGAAGCCCCCTACGCCAATGTGAATGTATTGAAGAGGTTTATTCATTTGGGAAAATCATCCGGTATGGGGAGCGCCGCAACGGAGTGTCCTTTGGCTTTCTCGGCGCTGTAGTGCAGGTGCCCGATGCGACCGCCTGCTGGCGTGGCATCCTCGAACCAGAATGCCTCGAAGTCTTCGTAGACTTCGACCACGTCATGTTCGTCGCCTGCCTTTGTGCAGACAATGTCGCCGGGGCCTACATAGAACGTCTGCCCTTCTGTCATGACCTTAGCCTTGCCACGGAAGACCAGCCAGTACTCGTGGCAATCGTGGTAATGACAGTCGAACCACCCCCCCGAATAGGGGACCCGAAAAATTCCAGCGCTTGTCACCCCGCTCCATTTCGGGCGGTTCTTTTTCCCCATCGCTTTCTCTTTGGTTTTGAAAACAGGCATGTGTTTCTCCTTCCTTCGTCGAACGTTACCGGTCAGCCGCAGAGCGAAGCGAGGTTGGCTGGACCGGATGGTTCGCTCATTTTGCCTTTAGGAGGCTGTTAAAGTATGCCTCATAATCCTTCTGAGTTTTTTTGTTCTCATCAAAGTTTTTACCGAGACGAATGGTTTCTCCTTCAGATTTTGTGATCCGCATGACCATCACAGTATAGGTGTAACCATCGGGGAAGAACTGATTCATTTGCTTTAGTCTGGTTTTATTGTCCTGGCGATCTACCCGTTCTTGGTTAGACTCTTCCACCAAGGCTTGACGATGAAATGATGCAATCGTCATTCGTATTCTTTCTGCTTCTTCAGGGCTGAGGTACCTCTTTGCAACCGGAAGGTCGTGTTGGCCATTCTGAATATATGACAAAATGATTTTGCCGTCTGGAAGGCGTTGAACGACAATTTGGCGGTCAATAGTGTAGTAGTCACCCTGACTACTTTCCTCACCGAAACTGAAGGCTTGCCAGTTTGCTTTTTCGAACTGATCAAGGCGCCAAAGCTCCACTTTTTCTGGTTCCCGTGAATAGGCGAAGGCGGAAACACATAAAAAGAGAAGAAGTGTCAGCAGGAATTTCATTTAATTCAGCGAACGTCACCGGTCAGCCGACGAGCGAAGCGAGGTTGGCTGGACCGGCTGGTTCGATTTTTTGTTTTTATCCTCTAGCTTAAAATTGCGGAGTGCTAACTGCATGATCGGATGAGGCCAAGACTCA
>JAQTNW010000062.1 GCA_028713655.1 Candidatus Methylacidiphilales bacterium
CAACAAACCGCACCCTATCGAACAAAGCCTGCCGTGAGCTGGCCCGGAGGAAAATCACGGCTCCTGAAACATATCATGCCACTCGTCCCTGAACACACCTGCTACTGCGAGCCCTTTGCTGGCGGCCTGGCCGTGCTCTTGGCCAAGGAGCGCTCTCAGCTCGAAGTCTTGAATGATCTCAACGGCGACCTGGTCAATTTTTACCGCTGCGTCCGCTTCCACGCAGATGTGCTCCTCACCGAGTTGGAGTTCGTTCTGAACAGCAGGGAAGAGTTCAACGATTTTCGCCATCAGCCCGGCTTGACTGACATCCAGCGCGCAGCCCGGTGGTTTTTCCGAAACAAAAACTGCTTCGGCGCAACGGATCTCAACAGCTTCGGCACTTCCGCGCTCAGTGGCGGTGCCTCGCATGGGTCCAGAAGCTCGCGGATGGAAAGCATCCGGGCCTTGAATCTGCGCTTGGACCGCGTATGCATCGAGCATCTCGACTGGAAGCGTTGCGTTGAACTTTACGACCGGCCTTCCTCGTTCTTCTTTTTCGATCCGCCCTACACCGGGTGCAGCGCCACAATGTATTCAGCCTGGACGGAGACCGATGTGTTGGCGCTCAAAGCGGTCCTATTGAAGTTGCGGGGCCGCTGGCTGGTCACTTTGAACGATTGCCCGTCGATCCGGGCGATTTTTAAAGGCTTCAAACTCAAATCCGTCGAGCGAGCCAGGGGAATCAACAACAAGGCGGAAACAGCCCGGTACCGTGAGCTGGTCATCAGCCCGGCTTAATCGTATTCCGTTATGTCCCAGTCCAACCCCTTCTTCTTCAGATCCCGTTCCACTGCTCGCAGTACCATCCTGCGGAAGTGTCCCTCGAACTGCAGCGAGGCGATGTGCTCATGCAACCGCGCCACGTCGCCTCGTTTTAAGGGTGGTAGTTTCACGTTTGCCAGCCATTTTCTGGCCTCCTCTTGGGCTTGTTTCCAGCTCATGCGGTACAAGGAAAGCGGGAGTTAGAGCTATGTCAGCCGAAAACTTGATGGAAACCCTGCTGCGCCACATCAGGATGCAGTTCTATCCTGACGATCCGAAGCGGTTTTTTCAGGAACAGCGGCTGTTGAAGCTCGCCATCACCACGCCCGCCGTCTGGCTCCAGGAGCGCGGCGTCGCGTTGTCTGCCCACCGGCTGCAGGCCGTCCTCATGGACATCATCACTGAGATAAAACGGCATGGCGATACCGGCGCGATCAAATGCTTTGGTGCATACCTGCTGCACACCGTCCAGCAGCACATGCGGTACCAAGGCGAGAGGTACTATAACGAAGGCAAGGCCGCGCGGAATCAGGTTGAGAAGGCGCTGTCCACGCTTCAAGCGTGTGTAGATCGTCCGGTCGAAAATTCTTCCTGCCAAAGGCTGGCAGAGTTGAACCAGTTGCTGCGGGCTGGGCGTCCGC
This sequence comes from Candidatus Methylacidiphilales bacterium, assembly GCA_028713655.1. Classification (NCBI taxonomy): domain Bacteria; kingdom Pseudomonadati; phylum Verrucomicrobiota; class Methylacidiphilae; order Methylacidiphilales; species Methylacidiphilales bacterium. The sequence goes on from JAQTNW010000062.1 coordinate 1,446, forward strand.
GCCGCCGCGTGGCTGCAAAAAAGGCCAAGGAACCCGATCTGTTTGCCTCATGCAAGGGAGTTGCAGACAGCCGTCAAGGCCCGTGAAAAAGTATCAAACCCCTGTCAAACTGGTCGATCCGGCCCCGATTCGTATCAAACTGGTTTTTGGGTTTTTGACTCGTCTATCTGCCTTAAAATAAGCTACTTAACGCTTATTTTCGGCTAATTCCGCATCGTATCAAAATCGCTGGCAAGACTCACCATTCCTTGGAAAAAATCGGAGCGACAGGATTTGAACCTGCGACCCCCTGGTCCCAAACCAGGTGCTCTACCAAGCTGAGCCACGCTCCGCTGAAAACCGATATCCTACGCATTCCGCAGGAGGAAGACAACCTTCCCTTTTGGTTTTCTTTTATGCGATATGGGGAAACTGGAAAAGACTTTCCCCTTTTTTGACCTGCGTGGCCTCGATTCGCTAATCGAAGGCTTCGACAGCCTGAGGCTCAAGTGCCTCATCAAACTCGATCATATTTTCCAGGATTTCGGCGAATTCCACCAAACCCGGTGCCGGAATAATGATGGTATCCCGTCGACCATTCACATCCTCGGTAATTTTCAGAAAGCGTCCGCGTTCGTTCTCTTTCAAGTCGAACTGAAACTGCTTTCTTTCCACTCCAACTCTTTCGGTTTTCAACGTATGATCCATATGAATGACCCCCATTTGCTGTTGTTGGCACTATGGGAGTCGGAATGAGACGCGATGTCAATTGAGGTGCAAGCGAAAATGGAAGTTATCCACAATTATTTTTTATAGCGGGAACGTCTTGTTTTTACGTTAAAGATGTAAAAACAAGCTCAATTCCCGGAACGCTGCAGCTCCACATCCTGCTTCCTTTCGTCCTCACCCCAAACTTCCCTCCAAGGCTTGTGGCTTTGATAGAGGGCCAGGCGTTGTTTCAGGGCAGCAATGCGAGGCGAGTCCGGAAATAATTTGATGGCCGTCCGGATGTTATCCTGGGCTTTGCCGTAATTGCCCATTTCAGCGTAACCGGCAGCCAGCATGTCATAGGCTTCCGGCGAGGGCTGTTCTTTCAAAGCCTTCTGCGCATAGGCGACAGCCAGGACGCCGTCGCGCAGACTGGGAAAAGGACAGGTTGCGCGCAACCAAGCCGCCGTCAGATAGTCGGTGACGGAAATCGGCTGGGCTGCGGTAGCCGTGCGCAAATCATGCGCGGCACGCCCGTATTGTCCCAATTTGGCGACAACGTACGCCTTGCGAATCAGGATGGTGGCGGAATCGCTTTTAATATCAAGCGCCTGGGTGTAAAATTCCAGCGCTCCTACAAAATCATTTTGGTTCTCCTTTTCAAATCCCTTGAGCACCAGGGCTGTGAATTTTTCATCATTGCCGGGATCCTCAGCCGCGGGTTTGTCCTGGGCAATTGCCATCCTGTCGCAAAAAAGTGAGAGAACTCCTCCGGCAAACAATACGATCCAAAATCTGGCCATGTGCAATAGATAGGCGCCCGGCGTCCCGCGTCAACCCTTCGCGTTCGTGGAAGCGGCGTCCGGCGCAGGCGTTGCGGCTGCTTCCTGCAGGCCAAGTTCCATGCGGTCCATCAAATCACCCGCCTCGTCAAGAAACATCTTTTTATGCTCCACATTGGGAAGCAGTTTTGCGGCAAACTGAACCAGTTGATCCATGTCATGGCGGCTGGAAATGGGGAGCGGGATTTTTCCCTCATGGATGCCATTGTGCAGCATTTGAGTACCGACCGGACCAAAAAAGAATTCCGCCAGGAGGGACAATTGATCAAACGCCGCATTTGCCTCATACCCCTCAACGGTGAGCATCTCCATTTCAGCCTCGCGGGCTTTGGCCAGCAGCGCGGCAGTCTGTTGCGTGTCCTTCCCGCTGCGCTTTTCGCGGACGATTGTTTTTTCCAGATTGAGCACCGCAAGGTTGATCGGTTGGCGCAGCAGGTTGAAATGCGCGCCATGTTGAAGGAACACCGCGAGATTGTTCCCCCCCCCGAAGCGCTTGATCCAGATCGAATATCCCTCATAGGTGACGCGCAAGTCTTTCAGGCCGATCCTGGCAATTTCCACCTGTTTCATTGGCTGGCACAAGGCCATCGCAATCTGGTTGATCGTGGCCTCCGTATAGTTCGTGGGCGCGGCAAATCCGACCACCCTGCCGTCATTGCGAAAAACAAGAGCTGCCGAGACCTCCTCCAGGTCGTACAAGCGGTTCAATGCCGGCAATTCAATCATGAGACATTCCCCGTAAGTACGGCGCGGCAGCCATCCTCAAAATCCTCCGGCACGGCTTCCATGTCTGAAAAAATGATCAACGGCTCGGTGTAGGTTGGGAAACGCCAGATCCGGCATTGATCCAGCTCGAGGTACCATTCCGACAGCAGCCCGCCCCCCAGACTTTCACCCAGGCCCTCCAACTTTTTAAAATAATCCGCAAACCAGTCCGGTGATAAGGCAGGCACCGTTGAGTTTCCAGCCAACAGCCGGATTCCATCCTTTTCCTCGCGGTAAACGGCGAGGAATCCGGGCTGCACGCACAATTTCTGCACAAGTGCCCCCATCGGATCTGCCTGGCGCGGTTCGGGGACGGATGCCGGACCCCCTGTCTCATCCGGCAGTTGCCGCACCACTTCCATCAGCCCCGCAGCGGCGCCTGTTCCCGCAAACGGTTCGATCAGTTTGTCCAGGGGCTCCCAAAGGGTGCGCTTGATGCCCACCGGAAGTTCACCGACCGTGTAGGTGCTGATTTGCCACGAGAATATTTGCTCCAACGCTTTGATACCCCACACTTTACCCACATTAACCTCGATCAACTGCGCATCCTTGAAATAGAGAAACCCGCTGTCGCCATTGGGATCAAAAACCGTGAGCATGCAGTTGCGCTGCGGCAGCGCATCATTGCGAATCAACTCAATCAGATAGGAATTCATAATTCCAACCTTTCGTTAGCAGGTCCACAGGTTGAATCCAAGTCCTCGCTCCAAAATAATCCCGGGCCTTTGCCGCCACACATTCAGCCTGAACCTTGTTTTCCAGCAGTGCGAACACCGTCGCGCCGCTGCCGCTCATCATCGAATCCAGCACATCATTCTGCCGGGCCAGCCATCTTCCGGCTTCCCGGATCCACAGGTATTTATCAAACACTGCGGGCTCAAGGTCATTCTGCAACCTGAATTCCTGCCAGGCCGCGCCCTTCCCCGCCCTGGACTGCAGCAGCAACCGCCCCAGTTCCCCTTTTCGCGGGTTCGCCGCATACGTCTTGTACGCCCAGGGTGTCGGCACGCCAAACCCAGGATTGACGAGCAATCCCGCCAGAGGCCGGGATAATTCCACCGGCTCAACCTGTTCGCCGCGGCCGCGGCAAATTGCAGGTTTTCGGTACAAAAAGAAATTAATGTCACTACCCATCGAGGCAGCCGCCTGTTCCAGTTTTTCCATCGGCAACCCGCAATCCCACAGCCGGTTCAACGCCAGCAGGGCAAGCGCCGCATTGCTGCTGCCCCCAGCCAACCCGCCTCCAACCGGAATCGCCTTCCTAAGAAAAATCCTGGCTCCATGCGATTTCCCGGAAAATTCCTGAAGCAGCCGGGCCGCGCGAACAACCAAATTATCATCTCCCGCCGGAATATCCGCCCCCTCCACCCGGAGCTCGACGCCGCCGTCCGCCCGTTCCAGTTCCATCTCATCAAACAGGGAAACCGGGCACATCAAGGTCTCCAATTCATGAAATCCGTCCGGCCGCTTGCCGAGGATGCGGAGATACAGATTAATTTTGGCAGGACAACGAACTTTCATTTTACTATTCACAGCGGAATGGGCAGAATGGCCACATTAGAACCAAATTCCAAAAACTGAAAACCCAAAACTCTCCATGAACCCCGAGAATCTGATTCTTGCCCTGGATGTCTATGACTCAAAGGAAGCATTTTCATGGGTGGAACGATTTTCAGGCCGCATCGGCTATTTTAAAATCGGCCTTCAATTGTTCACGTCCCACGGCCCCGAGCTTGTGCGCAAGATCCGCCAACGCGGGGCCAAGGTCTTCCTGGACCTTAAATTGCACGACATTCCCAACACCGTGGCCAAAACCGTGGAATCCCTCTGCCAACTCGATATTCATTTTCTCACCATTCACACCCTGGGCGGCAAAAGCATGATGAACGCCGCCGTGGAGGCCGCCGCAGGCCATCCGCAAACCACACTGCTTGGCGTGACAATCCTGACCCATCTCGATGATGACGACCTCCGCGCGATGGGTTTTGACCATACAGTATCCGGTGAAGTCATAAACCTTGCCCGCTTGGCTCAGGATTCGGGCCTGCACGGACTGGTTTGCTCCCCGCGGGAAGTTTCCCTGCTCCGCAAGCAACTGGGGCCGGATCTTTGCCTGGTCACGCCGGGCGTACGCCCCGAAGGCTCGGAACCGGACGACCAAACCCGCATTGCCACACCGCAGCAAGCCATCCTTTCCGGCAGCAACCATGTCGTGATCGGCCGCCCGATCCTGAAATCAGCCGATCCCGATAAAGTGCTTAGCGATTTGCTGGCGTCTTAGCATCAAATTCCATAGTTTTGTCAAGCTAGACGTTAACGCAGGATTGCGTTTGGCGAAATGCCGAGCATTATTTTGCAGTCATGCCGATCCATCTGCCCCCGCTGACACGCCGCGCGTTTTTGCGTACATCGATTTTTGCCGGGACCGCGCTGGCCTTGGGAGACAGGCGTCTCTCTGCCGCGGAAACAGCGCCTGACCCGCACACCTGGGCACTTCTATCTGATGTGCATATTAACGCCGACCCGCTCAAAGAAGATCGCGGAGTCGTGATGACGGAAAATCTAAAAGCCGTCGTGAAGGAGATCCTGGCTCTTTCCAAACGCCCCGCGCACATGTTCATCGACGGGGATTGCGCGCATCACAGCGGCGAACTCGCGGATTACACCCAGTTTCTCAGCCTCATCGAACCGGCGCGCAAGTCGGGCATGCCGATTGATCTCACGCTGGGCAACCACGACCATCGCGAACATTTCATCAGCAGCATCCCCGGCGCGGGCAAACATCCGCATCCGGTGGAAAACCGCTACGTCTCAGTGCTGCAAACGGCGAGGGCAAACTGGTTCATGCTGGATTCGCTCGACCAGGTGAACATGTCACCGGGATTGTTCGGCCGGGCGCAGCTCGACTGGCTTGCGAAACAACTCGACGCGAACAAGGACAAACCCGCCATCATTTGCGGCCATCACACGCTTTACGGCAAAGGCAGCCTACAGGATACGGATGCATTCCTCGCGTTGCTGGCGCCCCGCAGGCAGGTGAAGGCTTACATCTTTGGCCATTCCCATGCGTGGGCATTTGCGGAACACGAGGGCATCCACCTGATCAATCTCCCGGCGGTTGCCTACGTGTTCAGCAAGGAGCAGCCCAACGGCTGGGTGCATGCCACCCTGCTGGAATCGGGGCTGCGACTGCAATTAAGCGCGCTCGACAAAACCCATCCCGCGCACGGACAGGTGAAGGAATTTGCGTGGCGGAGTTGAAGCTTATCGCAACGCAGTTAAGGCACTGAACCAAAATCCAATATGCGCCAATTGCGGTTTGAACACCAGATTCGACGGTTAGAGCTGTTGGCCTGCACGCGCCAGATCCCACAGAATGACCGCTACCTCGAAACGTATCCCGAACTTTTGGGGTCAATTCAGGCGTTGCTACCTCTGGATCGCAGTAAGCTGATCCTGGTGGCCCACGCGGTTTTTGGTTGGATGCCAACGCAAATCCGCATCGATATGCAAAAAATCAACACCGCACTCGACGACATAAATTCAATCTTACAAGGCGCGGATGCTTCGGTGGACAACATCACACTACTGGCATCGACATTCCAAACGATCAACGGCAATTCGGTGGTTGCAGCATCCAAAATTCTTCACTTTCTCGATCCTGCCAATTACCCCATTTGGGATGGTAAAGTTGCCAAGGTCTGGAAACGGCCTCCAAACGGAACGAGGGCAGCTAACAACTACCATGAGTTCACGCAGGCGTGTCGCCAATTCATGAAAAACGAGACAGCTCAGCAAACCTGCCAGGCTATGCGCGGACGTCTGGCTACAGCAGGTTATTCTTACCACATGGAGGATATGCGGTTGATCGAACTTATGCTTTTTCTGCCACCATAAGGGTAAAACAATCTCAACCCCTTTAGGCTTTACGCTTTAAAGACTGCATGCACATAGTACATGCAGCATTTTTAGATGAAGCACACCATCCACGACATCCTCGAAGAATTCCGGGAGGCGGCAACATCCAAGCGGGATTTGGGGGATCGGTTTGAACGCCTCATCTGCCGTTACCTCGAACTGGACCCCCTTTACGCCGACCGCTTCTCCGACGTTTGGATGTGGAACGAATGGCCCGGCAAGGGAAACGTAGGCGACGTGGGCATTGACCTCGTGGCCAAGGAACGGGCCACCGGCGAGTTTTGCGCCATTCAGTGCAAATTCTACCTCCCAGACCACACGCTCTCCAAAGCCGACATCGATTCTTTCTTCACCGCCGCAGGGAAGGAACCTTTCACCTCCTGCATGATCGTTTCCACGACGGACAAGTGGGGAAAAAACGCCGAGGATGCTCTTGCCAACCAGTCCAAGCCGGTCATCCGGCTCCGTGTCCAGGACCTCGACGCCAGTCCGGTGGATTGGTCAAAGTTCAGTCTCACGCGCCCGCAAGACCTCCAGCTCCGGGCAAAGAAACAAATCCGCGACCACCAAAAGAACGCCCTCCAGAATATCGTTTCAGGCTTTACGACAGCCGACCGGGGCAAGCTCATTATGGCGTGCGGTACAGGCAAAACCTTCACCGCGCTGAAATTAGCCGAGCGGATGGCCCCACAGGGACACGTCCTTTTCCTGGTGCCGTCGTTGTCACTCCTTTCCCAAAGCTTGCGCGAATGGACCGCCGAATCCGATCTTATCCTCCACAGCATGGCCGTCTGCTCCGATACCAAAGTCGGGAAAAAAGTCACCAAGCCATCCAAAAACGAAACGGAAAGCGCGGACATTACCACCTGCGATCTGGCATTCCCAGCAACCACATCAGCCCAGCAAATCCTCCGCCAATATAAAGGCATCCATGCCATTGCGGCCAAAAAAGGAGCTGCAAAGGGCATGACGGTGGTTTTCTCGACCTATCAATCCATTCTCGCCGTTTCGGAGGCTCAAAAGGCCGGACTGCCGGAATTTGATCTCATCATCTGCGACGAAGCCCACCGCACCACCGGCGTCACCCTGAGCGGCGAAGACGAAAGCCACTTCATCAAAATTCACGACGCTACCTTCATCCGAGGCAAAAAACGCCTCTACATGACTGCCACCCCGCGTATTTACAGCGACGACACCAAGGTTAAAGCCAAGGACGCTGCGGCTGAACTTTGTTCGATGGACGACCCTGCTGTCTTTGGCGAAGAATTCCACCGACTCGGCTTTGGTGAAGCCGTCAGCAGAAATCTGCTTTCCGATTACAAAGTCCTCGTTCTGGCTGTGGATGAAAAATACGTCACCAAAACGTTTCAACGCCAAATCGCCGACGCCAACAACGAACTCAATCTCGAAGACGCCGTCAAAATCACCGGTTGCTGGAACGGTCTGGCCAAACGCCTCGACCGCAGCACCGCGCCGAACACCGACCTCCAGGGCGACACCGCCCACATGCGCCGCGCCGTCGCCTTCTCCCGTTCCATTGCAGGTTCCAAGGCATTCGTCCGGCAATTTGGCCAGATCATCGAAGCCTATCGTGAAACACATCCCGACGAAGACGATCTCCTCCACTGCGAACTGGATCATGTGGACGGCACTTACAATGCCCTCAAACGCAACGAACTCTTGGATTGGCTCAAGGCAGAGTCCACGGAAAACACCTGCCGCATACTTTCCAATGCCCGCTGCCTCTCCGAAGGCGTTGATGTTCCGGCTTTGGACGCAGTCATATTCCTGAACCCGCGCAACTCCATTGTGGATGTCGTCCAGTCCGTAGGCCGCGTCATGCGCCGGGCCGAGGGCAAGCAATACGGCTACATCATCCTCCCGGTTGGCATTCCCGCCGACATGGCGCCGGAAGAAGCACTCAAGGACAACGAAAAATATAAAGTTGTCTGGCAGGTGCTCCAAGCCCTCCGTGCGCATGACGACCGGTTCAACGCCACCGTCAACCAGATCGAACTCAATAAAAAACGTCCCGACGCCATCCAGATCATCGGCGTCGGCGGCAACGAGCCCGGCCAGCCTAACGACGGTGACAGCAAGCCCAATGTGCAGGAAATCCAAGGCGCTTTCCTCTTTCCGCACCTCGAAGAATGGAAAGACGCCATTTATGCCCGGATCGTTCTCAAATGCGGCGACCGCCGTTATTGGGAAAGTTGGGCCAAAGATGTCGCCGTCATTGCCGAGCGCCACATCACCCGCATCAAAGCCCTGCTCGAAAGCGGCGAGCCGCGTCACAAGAGGGCTTTTGCTGAATTTCTCCAAGGGCTCCGTCAAAACATTAATCCGAGTATTTCAGAGGACGATGCCATCGAGATGCTTTCCCAGCATCTCATCACCCGCCCTGTCTTCGACGCCCTTTTCGATAATTACTCCTTTACCCAGAACAACCCAGTTTCCCTCGCCATGCAGAAGATGCTCAACACCCTTGAGGATCAGGCGTTGGAAAAAGAAACCGCCACGCTGGAAAAATTCTATGCCAGCGTCAAAGAACGCGCCACCGGCATCGACAACGCCCAAGGCAAACAGCGCATTGTCATCGAGCTGTACGACACCTTCTTCCGCACTGCCTTCCCGAAAATGGCCGAACGCCTTGGCATCGTCTATACCCCCGTGGAAGTTGTGGATTTCATCATTCATAGTGTGAACGATGTCCTCAAACATGAGTTCCGCTCCAGTCTCGGAGACAAAGACGTCCACATCATCGATCCTTTCACCGGTACCGGCACTTTTCTCGTTCGACTGCTCCAGAGCGGCCACATCCAGCCTGCCGATCTGCTGCGAAAATATCAGAACGAACTTCACGCCAACGAAATCATCCTACTCGCCTATTATATTGCCGCCATCAACATCGAAGAAACCTTCCACGCCCTCCTGCGCGAACAGACCGGGCAATTGCATTACAAAAATCCGAAATCCAAAGCTGAAAATGGCTACGTTCCATTTCAGGGCATCGTTCTGACCGATACGTTCCAAATCTCGGAAAGCAAAAACGAGATGGACGAAAAAATGTTCCCCGAAAACAACCAGCGGGTGAAACGCCAGAAAGCCAGCCCGATACGGGTTGTTATTGCGAACCCGCCCTATTCTTCCGGGCAGACCAGCGAGAATGATGGCAATAAAAATCTCAAGTATCCGCAGCTCGACGAACGCATCCGTTCCACCTATGCCGAGCGTTCCACCGCAACCAATAAAAACAGCCTCTACGACAGCTACATTCGCGCCCTGCGCTGGGCCAGCGACCGCATAGCGGATAGGGGAATTGTTAGCTTTGTCAGCAATGGTTCGTTTATTGACGGCAATGCAATGGAAGGTGTCCGTGCCTGTCTCGCTGAGGAATTTTCCACCATCTACGTCTTTAACCTCAGAGGCAACCAACGCACATCCGGTGAAACCTCACGCATGGAGGGCGGCAAAATATTTGGTTCGGGAAGCCGCGCCAGCATCGCTATCTCAGTTTTCATCAAAAACCCGGAGAAAAAAGGCCCCTGCGAGCTATTCTACCACGACATAGGCGATTATCTCAGCCGCGAAGAAAAACTGGAAATCATCACGAAATTTCAAAGCATTAACGGCCTCCACCAGGAAAGGAGATGGGAGAGCCTCCAACCCAACGCCAACCACGACTGGATCAACCAGCGCGACGAGGTTTTTGAGACGTTTGTTTCATTGGGGGATAAGAAAGATGAGAACTCAAAGGTGTTTTTTGAGAATTATTCCAGCGGCGTTAAAACCAATCGAGATAATTGGTGCTACAATTTTTCCAAAACGGCGCTGACCGCGAATATGCGGCGCATGATTGATTTCTATAACGAACAGGTCGAAGGTTTCGCCAAAATCGGCGCCGGAAAACTTAAAGCCGAACTTCCAGAATTAGCCGAAAAATTTATTGATACGGATGCAAAGAAAATCTCATGGTCCCGTGGTCTGAAGAATGACCTCAGTCGAGGCGTTCCGCATCAATTTAATCCTGATTCCGTTCGTAGGTCTATTTATCGCCCCTACTGCAAACAGACTCTTTATACGGACAAGTATTTCAACGACATGATTTACCAAATCCCCAAAATCTTCCCCAAGGCTGGCTTGCAGAATTTGGCGATTTGTGTCACAGGAATAGGCGCGACAAAAGATTTCAGCGCTCTTATTTCAAGCACGTTGCCTGACCTTGAACTAATTTCCAAAAGCCAATGCTTCCCTCTCTATCTCTACGAAAAAGAGGAACCGCAGGAAGGCGAACTCATCAGCCGCCATCAAGAAGGTGAGTTGATTGACGGCTACCGCCGCCGAGACGCCATAAGCGACGCCATTCTCACGGATTTCCGCTCGGCCTATGAAGCCAGAATCACGAAAGAGGACATCTTCTATTATGTGTACGGCATATTGCATTCCGAGGAATACAAAACCCGCTTTGCCTCAGACCTGAAGAAAATGCTCCCCCGCATCCCGTTCACAAAGGAGACCTCCGACTTCTGGAAATTCAGCCAGGCCGGGCGTGATCTCGCCCGGTGGCACTTGAACTACGAAACCATCGAGCCCTATCCGCTGACCGAGCACAAAAGCGAGCTCACCCTCGTCCCGCAGAAGCATTACCAGGTTCAGAAAATGATCTTTGGCCGGAAAGACAAGGCCGTGGATAAAACCACCATCATATATAACAGCCACCTCACACTGGCAGGCATTCCACCGGAGGCTTACGAATATGTTGTCAATGGCAAGCCTGCTCTGGAATGGGTCATGGAACGGTATCAAATCACCGTGGACAAAGACAGCGGCATCCGCAACGACCCCAACGACTGGATGACCGAGCACAAAGACCCCACCTACCTCGTGAACCTGCTCAAACGCATTACCCGCGTCAGCCTGGAGACGTTGAAGATTGTGAAGTCGCTGCCTGCCTTGAATGAAAAAGTTGCGGCATGAAACCCCATTTTCTATCTGCCCATCGCATTCAGGAGATCGTTCAAGCGGTGAAATGTCTGCAGGAGGGGCAGGCGGTTGATTTCAAAAATCACGGAGCCAAAGGCAGGAAGTTGGAAATACGACTGGACCTTGCGGATGGAAATTTTGCGGACATCCGTCTGGTGGTGACGGCGGGGATTGCCTCCGATCCGAAAACGTATGAAGCCGCCCTGTTGATTTCCGGCCCGCGCGTGCGCGGCATCGGCTATTCGCCGACACGGCAAAGGAAATTTTACAAAAACTACATCGAAAAAGGATGGCATGAAAATATCCTGGATTGGGCTTTGCCCAAAAGTGATCTCAACCACAACAGGCATGTTCCGCTTTCGGATTGCCAACCATCGGATTTAACCCGTTTTCTGCGTTATGCTTGTGAAAAATGGAATATCCGCCTCGACTTTGAAAAGGAGCTGCTATGATTAACCCTGTCACCATTCAAGACCTTACCCACTCCGTCCGCGAGAATCTCACCCGGTTTTGGGGAGAGATGCTGGAAATCGAATCCCAGGACAACGGCCTTGTCCTGGCGTTGCCCTTGATGTTGCCGGACGGCCTTCAGGTGGTTGTGAATGTGGAATATATAAGCCCCACCCAGGGAATCCTCTCCGATCATGGCCGGATTTTATCCCGGCTCATGTCAGAAGGGCTGAATATCGAATCGGAGAGCACCGGCGACCTGTTGGATGAACGGCTGGCTGTGTATGAATTGGAGCGGGACGGATTTGAGATCCAAAAACGGATCAGCCTGCCTCCTCAAGCGATTGATCTGCAGATTTTCGGCGAGGCGCTGGTCAGCGTCGCCCACCTGACTTACAGGCATGATCCTTCCTCCCCAGAGGAGAATGTGGCGGCCCGCGTGGTGGAGAATATTTTTCAGGAGCACCAGCTTCAGCCGATTCGGTTTGCAGTCTTGGAGGGGCAACTGGAGAAAAAAATCAAAGTGGATTACTTTCTCAGAGGAACCAGAGGACTGGCGTTGCAGGTGGTTTCCAGAAAAAAAGCGTTGCTGCCCTATATGGAGCAATGGGGCTGGCGCTGGACGGACTTAAAGGGCAAGCAACCCCAACTGGTGCGGGCGATGGTTTATGACGCAGACAGGCAGGAAATGGATGACACTGCGTTAAAAATCGGGAAAAGCGTTTGTGATGTTTTCTGTCCCTACCATGAAGCGGCTCAAATCGAGCAAGCCATAGAGATGGCGGGATTGGGGTAACTGGTTCGCCTGGAGACGATGAAGATTGTAAAATCCTTGCCAGCGTTAAATGAACGGAAATAATAAAGGATCAAGACCATGAATCGCCGATGCATGAATCAACTGATCCCTTCTTCCTTTTCAAGAGATATGGAATCATCGCTTGGTTGGATGTCCTTGGCAGAGGCTGTCTTGGCGGGTTCTCGTCCCATGAAGGATTGGGAACGCCAATCACTGGACGAATTTACCTGGGCGGAATTTGAGGCGTGAGCTTTCAGCAGGCGGTTCAGAAAGCCGCTAACAATAATCTGAGAATCGCCTCCTTTACCCAAAACGGATTTTATCTTTTGCTCATGAAGATCACCTACCACCTTTCACGCAGTGAAAGCATGGAAGTGTCCAGATCTTGAATCAAACTCGTGTAGGTTCGCGATCTATTTGTCCACTTTTTGGTTCCTACGTGTCATAAATCTCGGAACACACCCCATGCGCGCTCAAAAACTGAATTTTTCGAGCGGGCCTAAATCTGAATGGATTCCAACTGCT
>JAQTNW010000063.1 GCA_028713655.1 Candidatus Methylacidiphilales bacterium
ATACCCGGCGCTGCGTGAAAACCTCCTGTTGGTGGCGCGTGATTTTCCGAAGCTTGAGGTGTACTACTGGATTTCGGCCTGGAAGCAGCAGGCGGATGAATTTCTTCAAAAACTTTTGCAACAGGACGACACCATCGAGTCGAGCCCCGAAAAGGAACCCGACTGGGTCTGGAAACTGTGGATTCGCGTGCGTGGCTTACCGGATTTGGAGGAGTTTTTGAGTGACAAACCACAGGTCAGTTTAAAAATCTGGCCCATCCTGCTTGATGCCTGTGTGGAGCAGCAATTATACGAAAAGGCCTACAAGCTGCTGAAAAAAAATCTGGATGAACCGGCTCTGCCGCTTTTTCCTGAAACGGAAAAGAGCCTGATCGAAGCCAGAAAGAACCTGCTCAAAACGCCGGACGATCCGGTGTCGATTTTTATTGTGATCCGCTCCGCCCAAAAAGCCGGGCATTCTGACGAGATATTGGAGCAACTCCTGCCATTGATGGAAAGGCCGGGAATACCGCGCTACTTCTCTTATTTCATCAGCCAGGCTTATGCGATGAAGGAAGACTGGCAAAAGGCGTACGATTATCTGAACCGCTACCGTAATTTCAAGCCCGCGCCCAACCCGGAGCCCGTGACCCCCGCTGAAATGAAGGGGAGTTAATCCAAATTTCCCACACTTCGTTGGAAATTTGGATTGTGGAATCCCAGCATCCAACATCAGCGCTGAAGATTGGCGAGCTTGCAGGCTGTATCTTCCGACACTCTGTTCGTCTCTGTTGTCATCTTGTTCTCCGCATCCTGTGTCGCGCATCGAATCCCAAGGGGATTTTTAGTTTTCCAGATAATGAAACCGCACCGGCTTTTGAACGTCCGGATGCAGGCTGTGATGCACCGGGCATGAGAGGGCGGCTGTCTCCAGAGGCTTGCAATCCGGATGGGTTGAAGGCAGCGGAACCCAAATCTCCACGCTCAACCGCGCAATCCGCCGCGGCGTGTCGGTGGACATTTCCTTGCCCGCTTCAAGCCGCATTCCCCTCAAGTCGATTCCATGCCGCTCCGCATAAATGCCCATCACTGTCGCCATGCATGTGGCCAGGGCCGTAGCCACAAGGTCGGTGGGCGAAAAGGACTCGCCGCGTCCGTGGTTGTCCACCGGAGCGTCTGTTTCCAAGGTCCGTCCGGAGGGTTCATGCTTTGCCTCGCAACGGAGTTGCCCTTGATATTCGACCGTTATTTTAACCATAAATGATCCTATTGTTGTGTGAATTCAAACTGACCCACTACCTCATTATTCACAAGCTTGCAGGTTGTGGAATAAGCAGGTTAAATTTCCAAAATGGCAAAAGCAAGCAAGGTGCTGATCACCGGCCTTGGCTGTATCACTCCCTTGGGAAACAGCCTTGAAGAGACCTGGACAGCCCTGCAAAAGCCCCACCTTTCCAAGTCAACAAAAGTCCGGTCGTTCGATTTCAATTCCAGACTCTACGACCGCAAGGCCCTGAAAGTCATGGATCGCCGCACCCGGCTCGCTCTTGCCGCCGCGTTTGAAGCTGCAGACGTCTCAGGGTTGGACTGTTCCGAAGCATCCTCCCGGCGCGGTATTTCACTGGGAATCGGTTTCCCGGATCCCGGCCTTGAAGACATCTCAGCCGCGCTACAGGACAAACCGGAGCGCTCGCCTGCTGGCCGCCTGTTGGACAATCTGAATCCGCTCTGGTTGCTCAACCATTTGCCGAATATTCCCGCCTCCCACCTGGCGATTCAATTCAAGGCAAGCGGCCCTTCCTGCACCACTTCCTGCGGACGTCAGGCCCTCCAATATGCGGCTGATGTCATAGCCGGAGGGGAGGCAGATTGCATGATCTGCGGCGCGAGCGATTCCAGTATTTCCCCACTCTATATAGCATGTGATTCAGAGATGAATAGCGGCTGCGCGGCCAGCTCTCCGTGTGAAGGGGCTGCGATTCTGGTATTGGAATCGGAATCCCATGCGATGCGGCGCAACGCCAAAATCCTGGTTGAAATTGCAACCGAAACACAGGACTCCGCTCCCGGACGGCTTTCGGAACTTTATTTGGCCTATCAAGAACATGCGGGAAACCCTCTTTCGGCGGCGTCATCGATTTTCTGCGCCCTGGCCATCAAAGCCCTGTCGCAAGACCGGCAATTGCCGGGCATTCCAAAATTCCCGTTATGCTGGCTGGAGCCGGCTCCTCTTTTTCATGAGTTCGCATAATCTTTCTGGACAAACCGCAGTCATCACCGGGAGCAGCGGCGTTGTCGGGCAGGCCCTTTGCCGGGCTTTCCGGGAATCGGGCGCCGGGGTGATAGGGCTTTCCCGCGGCATTGAAGGTAATGCTGTGGAAACAAAACATTACGCGGTTGACCTTACGGACCCATCCGCCACGCGCAACACCTTCGAGCGGATCGACAAGGAACATCCGCCGGTGGATATTTTGATCAACAACGCCGGGATCAATCGCCCGGCCCTGGCGGCGGCAATGACAATGGAAGACTGGGATGCGGTGTTGTCCCTGAATCTCAAGTCCGCCTTGCTTTGCATTCAACAAGTTGTTAGAAAGATGATGTCGCGGCGGAGAGGCGCGATCCTCAATATCTCCTCCCTGGCTGCCGGCCATCCGTTGGCCGGGCAACCGGTTTACGCGGCAAGCAAAGGGGGGCTTGAAAGCCTGACACGTTGTGCGGCATTGGAATTGGCGTCCAAAAATATCCGGGTCAACGCCATTGCGCCGGGCTTTCTCGACAGCCCGATGCTTCATTCCCTGGACGAAGCGGCCCGGGCAAAGCTTCTGAAACAAATCCCGCTCGCGCGCTGGGGCAGCCCGGCGGAAGTTGCGGACTGCGCGTTGTTCCTCGCCTCCGAACGGGCGGCTTATATTACAGGGCAGGTTTTCCACGTCGATGGCGGCGCGGGGATGTGAAACAAGAAGTACGCACATGACCGTATGAAAATATTTTCCCGACCCTGGGATGCGGGGCGTGACGCCCCCTTGAACTCGCAGCCGGGACGGCCGCGCTACACTGCGGAATACGACATGGAAACCTTGAAGATACCGCATGAGTTCTGCCATGATGAAGCGTGATGACTTTTGAAGAAATTCTGCAGGGGGTGAAGGAAGAAACAGCCGGGGCGCTTGGCATTGAGCCTGCTGAAATCTCCGAAACCCACCTTCTGGTTGCCGATCTGGGCGCCGAATCCATCGATTTCATCGACCTCACCTTTCGGCTGGAAAAGCGCTTCCACTTTGATATTCCGGAAGGCGAGCTTTTTGAATCGAGCGCCACTCCCGCCTCGCAGCTCAACGTCCGCTCCGTGGCGGAGTACATTCAGAAATTGCAGCCTTGAAGCCGCGCATCGTCATGACCGGCATGGGCGTTGTTTCCCCGTGGGGCGCCGGCACGGATGTGTTTTGGGAAAACCTCAGCCGGGGACGATCAGCCGTCCGCCGCCTCGAAAACCCGGATTTGAAGGATTTGCCCGCGGGCATTGCCGCGACAGTACCCGGGATTCCCGCCTTGCGATTTGATTTGGAGCTTCGAAACACCAGACCCCGGGTGCTGAATATGGCGCTGGCGGCTGCGGAGGAGGCCTGGCTATCCGCTAAACTCCAACATCCAGCCCAAAATCATGACAAGACGGCGCTATGCAGTTCCGTCGGATGGGGGCCTTACGAGGAAGCTGATTTGCTATCCATCGCAACAAGCCAGCTTCCGGCAGACCCCTCATTTCTTCACAGAACCCAGGCGGGCTTTGGCGATGCCGCGTTGCAACGCCATTTTCGCATTCGTGGTCCGGTGTTTTCCTGTCTTTCCGCCTGCGCCGCCTCCACTCAGGCGCTGGGTTACGGCTGCAGCCTCCTGCAAACCGGCAGGGCAGACATTTGTCTGGCCGGTGGCGCAGATTCGCGGATCCATATCCTGGGAGCCGCCGGGTACAGCCTGTTGAAGGCGCTCGCAACCGGGTGGGAACATGCGCCTGAAATCGGCAGCCGCCCCTTCGACCGCAACCGCAACGGATTTGTCATGGGCGAGGGGGCCGCTTTTTTCATCCTGGAAACATTGGAACACGCCGAAGCCCGCGGCGCGGCGCCTAAGGGAGAGATTGCCGGGCATGCCGTCACATGCGACGCCTACCGGTTGACCGATCCTGAACCCGATGGCGCGGGCGCGGCGTCCTGCATCCGCCTCGCGATCGAAAGCGCGGGTTTAAAGCCTGCGGATATCGATTATATCAATGCGCACGGCACCGGGACTCCGGCCAACGACGCGGCGGAAGTCCAGGCGCTACGCCGGATTTTTGGAGATATGGCTTCACAAATCCCCATCAGCTCGTTCAAATCCATGTTTGGCCATCTCTCAATGGCCTCGGGGGCAATCGAGGTGGCTGGCACATTGCTTGCGCTTAAGAACGGGATTTTGCCGCCCACCCTGAATTGTGACGACACCGAATGGCCGGAGCTGGACTTTGTCCCGCACAAGCCGCGCACGTTTCAGGGAAGGATTGCGTTGAAAAACTCCTTCGGGTTTGGCGGGCAAAATGCCTGCCTGGTTTTGAAGCGTTTCGAATCCTGACTAGTAATTTCACCACAAACGCGACTGTAAGAATGCAGGATGCTCTAACGCAAAGAGCAGAAGACGCCAAGACGCAAGCGACTGATTTACCGCAGCGGGGAATGGATTTTTTTAAAATTAATTTACTAAAAGGTTCAATTTTCAAAATCCGCGCAAATCTTTTTAATCTGCGGATAAATTTCGTTCATCCCGCTTGCCAACAGCTTGTCCGGCGGTATTTTGGCGGCCTGCCATTATGAAGAAGCCTGCATTTCCCTGGTCCCTCCTGCTGCGCTTCCTGGCTACGGCCCTGATTCTCATCCTGGTCTATTTCTACAACCGCAATGAGTGGCCGCATCAGATGGCAATCATCCGGCGTTCCAATCCTGTCTGGCTCCTTGCGGCTTTTTTGTGCTACGGCATCACAACCGCCCTGGGCATCTGGCGCTGGCATGTCCTCCTGAAGGCCTGCCATGCGAAAATGAAACTTTCCCGCACCATCCAACTGACTTTTATGGGGCTGTTTGCCAACCAGTTCATGCCCGGCGCCATGGGAGGCGACGTGGTCAAGGCCATCTATACCAGCCGCGAAATCCCGCATATCAAACCGACGGTGATCATGTCCATCGTCATGGAGCGGCTCCTGGGCTTCGTCGCCATGTTTTTGGTTTCCACCGCCCTGATTTTGTCGCGCTACGAACAATTGACCCGCGACCCGATCACGCGTTTCGCGGTCCATCTTTATCTCGGCGTATTTTTGATCGTGATCGTGGTGCTCGCGGTCGGAGCCTGGAACCGGGCGGGCGACTTTTTGCCGTTTTGGAAAAAGTTGCCGTTCCGCGAAGGGCTGCGCGAAGCCGGACAGGCCTATCAACTTTTTCTTCGCCATCCCTCCTGTTTCTGGGGCGGCCTTGTTCTTTCGGCTCTGGCGCATTTTTCCCTCATGCTCACGTTCTATTTTGTGTCCATAGCCCTTCAGATGGATCTGAATTTCATCGACCTTGCGGCGGTTCTGCCGCTCATTGCCGTGGTCACCCTCATTCCGGTGACCATCAACGGCTTCGGCCTCCGGGAAGTCGCGTTCCAGCATTTCCTGAGCTTTGCCGCCATGACCAAATCCTCCTGTGTGGCGCTTTCCCTCGGCGGGACTTTTCTCATCCTGATCTGGAGCCTCGTGGGCGGCCCGATTTACCTGCGTTACGGACGCAAACCGAGGAATCCGTAAAGGGAAGTTTTGGTTAAGTTTTCAAGTTCCAGGTGTTCGGTTTCAAGTGGAGCGATTCGCGCCCATTTTTGAGCCATCGGCTCTCAGTTTTTAGCTCTCAGCTTTCAAAATTTTGTATTCCACATTTCCTCCATCTCGTTTTCGTGATTTTCGTGTGTTTCGTGGGCAAGCTTCAGCGTTCTTCCTGTAAAAAAGTGTTCTCCAGTTCCGCGTTTCCACTGAATTTTTCACTCGCCCAAGCGGACGTATCGGCTAGAATTACCCTTCCATGTCGTTGACCCCGGTCCAGAATTTGCATGTCAGAGAAGTTTCGCGGTTGATCTCGCCGGCGAAACTCAATGCGCTGCACCCTGCGAACGCCTCCCACTACCGGCAGGTCACGGAACACCGCACCGTCCTGCAAAACATCCTTTCAGGCAGGGACAAGCGGATGCTGGTCATCGTCGGCCCCTGTTCCATCCATGACCCCAAGGCCGCCATGGAATATGCCACGAAGCTCAATGTCCTGCGCAAGGAACTCGAATCCAGACTCTATATCGTCATGCGGGTCTATTTTGAAAAACCCCGGACCACCATCGGATGGAAGGGATTGATTTATGATCCCGCCCTGGACGGCAGTGAAGATATCGACTCCGGCCTGCGCATCGCGCGCAAGCTGCTTCTTGAAATCACGGAGCTCGGGCTTCCCGCCTCCACTGAATTTCTGGATCCGATTGTCCCGCAATACATCACAGACCTCATCAGTTGGGCGGCCATTGGCGCGCGCACCACGGAATCCCAAACCCACCGGCAGATGGCCAGCGGATTGAGCATGCCTGTCGGTTACAAGAACAGCACGGATGGGAGCCTGCAAGTCGCCATCGACGCCCTGGGCGCTTCCATGCATCCGCACAGTTTTCTGGGAATCGATGCCGATGGCTTCACCTCGATCATTCGCACCACGGGAAATCCGTGGGGGCACATCGTTTTGCGCGGCGGAAACAAACGCACCAATTACGACGCGGACAGCATCCGCGAAACGCAGGCATTGTTGAAAGCGGCTGGTTTGCCTCCCGTGGTGATGGTCGATTGCAGCCATGCCAATTCTGGAAAAGTACCCGCCCGGCAGGAAGACGTGTGGAACAGCGTGTTGCAACAGCGCGCGGCGGGCAACGACAACCTGGTCGGCATGATGTTGGAAAGCTACCTGGAGGAAGGCAGCCAAAAAATTCCGGAAGATAAAACAAAGTTGAAGTACGGCGTTTCCATCACGGACCCATGCATCAGTTGGCCCACGACCGAGCGTCTTTTGCGCGGCGGCTACGAAATGTTAAAGCCAGTTTAAGAGGCGGGTTTTGAAGATTTTTCAGAGTATTCACCGGACATTTCTGGATGCCGGTTGCCCTCCAGATCGGGCCATTTTCCCGGCTTATACGGGCATTTGATTAGATACTCGTTTACCCATTTGGTTTGACATTAGTCAATCTGCTTGGTAGTTTAGATTACCGCCATGCACACGTCACAGACAGTGCTCAGTTCGATCATAACTCTCAACCGTTTGGAAGAAGAACTCAAGGCCCTTGGGGCTTATTCGAAAAAACGCTCCGAACTTGAAAAAACCATCAATCGACTGCGCCCTAAAATCCCGCACACTGTACTTTCCCACCATGACCGCATCCGGGCCAAGGGCCGCCGCAGCATCGCGCCGGTCCAGGATTGGATCTGCCACGGCTGTTACATTACAATACCCATTGGCTTGCGCCAACCGTTGAGCCTGGCAAACGACCTTTTTGTCTGCGAAAACTGCGGTTCGTACATTTATCTGCCGGATGGCACCGAGAACCGCCCGCTGGACATTTCGCCCGCAGTATCCAAACGCTCCAAAAAAATCGCGGCTGTCGTTGCGCAGCAAGTCAAGGACACGAAGGATGCCAAGGATATCAAGGAAGCGACCGCGGCCAAACCCAAGGCATCGGCTACCCCCGCCAACGGCGACCGTGTCGCCATGATGCGCGAATTGATGGCCAAAATGCGGAAATCCGACGAGCAGGAGGTTGAGGCCTCCAAGGATCTCAGGACGGTTGCTTCAGCCAGAAAATAATCGTTTGAGCTATGACTCAGACGGAGCAATCAATCGTTTGATAGGTTTCAGATAAACCGTTTCCTTCCCGTCCAATATTTCATCCGCCGCACCCGTTACCCCAAACACCCGGTCCCAGACGCGTTCCAGACAGTGTGGCGCCAATTCCATCCGGAGCGCCAGCTCCAGCACCCTTTCATAAAAAGACCTTGGCCGTCCGCGAATGCAAGCCGATGTCACCGCAAATTGCGCGCCCGCATAAAAACGGAACCCTTCCGGGCACTCCTGCCCGAACAGCGCCGTATAAAATTCTTCCATAGGCAACTCACAGCGGCCGGGATTTTTGCTCCAGGGCACAAACAGCCGCCGTCCGTTTTTGTCGTCCGTATCGATCAAAAAGCCCAGCCACAGAAAATTCTCCACCGCGCGCGCGCCCGAGTTGAGGTCCCGCAGCACGCGGTGAAAATCATGGGCATGATCAAAGGGCTTGCCCTGGCAAAAAACCGTCAGGTCGGCCAGGTGCTCATACTGTGTTACAATATGATGCAGATAGGTGTGGGCCTCGCGACCGGCGTTGGGCAAATCAATTCCACCCGGCAAGGTCTTTCCTTTATTATACAGATGAACCCGCACGGCGGCGGGGATGTTGCCCATCCAGGAAACGTCTTCTGCGTAACGCGCTACAACGAGATCGATCATTCCGGCTGCATGCTACATTTCCCCGCGCAAAAGTGAAGCCTCCCGCTCAAAACACTCTTTTTGGAAGTTTTTGGTTTAGATTTTTAAAAAATGTGTGATACCTTCACGCACCGTGCCCGATATCATCTCAGCCTCAAATCTCGTTTACAGCTATGGCAAAACAACACGCGCCCTCGACGGGGTGTCGCTGGGCTTCCCGCCGGGCAGGATTTCAGGACTCCTGGGCCCGAACGGGAGCGGCAAATCCACTTTGTTCAAATTGATGACCACCCTGTTGCGTGTGCAGAAAGGGGAGTTGCTGGTCTGCGGCCATTCCGTGAGCACCCGCCAGCACCTGGTCCGGCAAAAGCTCGGCGTGGTGTTTCAATCTCCCGCGCTCGACAAAAAACTGACCTCGCGCGAAAACCTGATCCATCAGGGCCATTTGTACGGCTTGCGGGGACCGGACCTTGCAGCCCGCATCGAACATTGGTCCGCAGTCCTTGGGATTGCGCCCCGGCTTGATGAGATCGTGGAAAAGTTGTCAGGCGGCCTGCAGCGCCGGGTAGAGATTGCAAAAGCGCTTCTTCACGATCCCGAAATCCTCCTCATGGACGAGCCTTCCAACGGCCTGGATCCCCTGGTGCGGCGGGATTTGTGGAAAACCCTCAAACAACTTATCTCCAAATCCCGCAAAACGATTGTTCTCTCGACTCATTTGATGGACGAAGCCCGCCTCTGCCATCATCTTGTGATGCTCGACAAGGGCAGGGTCGTGGGCAGCGGCTCGCCGGAGGAAATGATCGATGAGATGGGTTCCGTGCTGGTGCGCATCGAATCGGAAAAACCGAGGAGTTTGCTTGGAAAACTTCAGGAGGATCCCGGAGTGGACGGGAAAATCGTGGAAGGCATCATCCGCATCGAGACGCAGGGCATGCCCGCGGGACGGAATCTGATCGCAAAAATCATCAAGGCGTACAGCCCGGAAATACAGTCCATCAGCCTGTCCAAACCGACTTTGGAAGATGTGTTTGTTGCGCGGGCAGGCCGCAATTGGCACGATGACGAGGAAACCGATAAATGAGACCCAACCCCGCCACACATAACCTTCTGGCCACCTGGACTCTTTTACAACGCGAGATCGTCCGTTTTTTACGGCAGCGCAACCGGATCATCGGCGCCCTTGGATCGCCCGTAATTTTCTGGCTGCTCATCGGCTCCGGCGTCGGACGCTCGTTTCAAATGCCCGGCGCGACAGAATCGATCACCTACATGCGTTATTTCTATCCCGGAACCATGCTGATGATCGTCCTGTTCACGGCGATCTTCTCCACCATTTCGATCATCGAAGACCGGCAGGCCGGATTCCTGCAGGGCGTGCTGGTTGCGCCGGTTTCACGGGCAAGCATCGCCTGGGGCAAGATTTTGGGCGGTGCGGTTCTGGCAATTGGGCAGGCTCTTATTTTTCTTATCCCCGCCAAATGGGCCGGGATACCGCTTCCTCTTGACGGGTTGCCGTCGTTGCTGGCCGTGCTGGTGTTGCTTTCCATCGGCCTGACAGCGCTGGGTTATCTCGTGGCCTGGCGCATGGATTCGATCCAGGGTTTCCACGCGATCATGAATCTGTTTCTGTTGCCCATCTGGCTGTTGTCAGGGGCTTTGTTCACCCTCGACGGCGCCTTTGGCTGGATCCGTTGGATCATGGAATTGAATCCCGTCACATACGGGTTGCACATCATGCGCACGGCTCTGGATCCTGCGCAGGCGGTGGCGGGCGCCTATCCTTCGATTCCGGTTTGTTATGCGATCACGATCATCGGGGTCTTTGTCGTTGTCGTATTGTCGGTCTGGGTCACGCGTGAGGAACGTGCGTGAGCGGGAACAAGGCTTCGGGCCGGCTCTTGAAATGGTTCTTTGCCATTGCGGGCGTCATGTTCGTGATCAACATGTTTTATGCCGTGCATTTGCTGCAAAAGCCGCCCGGCAGCGAAGCCTCCAAGGGCGCCAAGCTGGCGGAGTTTACCCTGACAGACCAGAATGGAAAACCTTTCAGTCCTTCCCAGTTGAAGGGCAAGGTGTGGGTCGCCGGTTTTATTTATACGATTTGTCCCGGGCCCTGCCCGCTCGTCACGCGCAACATGGCCGTTGCCCAGCAACTGCTTTCGGGAACAGGCGTTGAATTTGTCACCATCACGGTGGACCCCGACTATGACACGCCGGTTGTGCTGAAGGAATACGCCAAAAAATTCGGGGTTGACGAATCCCGCTGGCATTTCCTGACCGGCCCGCGCCTGCAGGTTTATAAAGTCATCCAGGAAGGTTTCTTTTTGGTGGTCGCGCCGGCGGATGCAAGCACGCTCTCGGAGACGGGGCCTGTCGTTCATTCGACGCGCATCGCCATTTTGGACCGCAAGGGGTTCATTCGCGAATATGTGGATGGCACGCAACCCGACTCGCCCGGCAAAGTGAAGGCGGCTGTGGCAAAATATCTGGCGGAAAAATAGAATGAGAGTGGAAGACCTGCCGCTGCTCAATGCCACATTGAACGGCCTGACCACGATTTTTCTGCTGGCGGGCTGGATTGCGATCAAGTCAGGGCGCGTGGATGTCCATCGCAAACTGATGGCGACTGCGTTTTGCGCCTCGACGCTTTTTTTGATTTCCTACCTGGTCCACAAGGCGCTGCACGGGCATACCCCCTTTCAGGGTCATGGCTGGATTCGCCCGGTTTATTTTGGCCTGTTGCTCTCGCATACGATTCTGGCGGTGCTGAATCTTCCGCTGGTTTTGCGCGTGTTGTATCTGGCGGTTTCGGGCCGTTTTGCGGAGCATCGCCGCCTGGCGCGCTGGGTTTTCCCGCTTTGGCTGTATGTTTCCGTCACCGGGGTGTTTGTGTATCTGATGCTCTATCAGTGGTTCAGACCCTGAAGCACTAACACAGGTTTAACCGCAGAGGTGAGACCGAACTTAAAACCGGGATTGAACCACGGATAAACACGGATGGACGCAGATTTGTTTTGGTGCTCAAAAGGAGCGCGGGTCACGGAGTCGCCTGGGAGACCGTCCCGCCTCGTTGCAAGTCGAATATGGAGTGCGGCGGCATGACGCCGCTTTCCATTACGGGCGACATGTCGCCCGTTTCAAAAGCGCAGACATGTCTGCGCACTCCAGGGTCCGCAATGGCGGACGAGCCATCTCTTCACTGCGCCCAATTGTGGCTTGTCTGCGGTCTAAATTTCTGCATGCTGGTGTCATCGGTATGGCGCTTCTGAAAGAAAACGGCTTCAATTCCCGGGATAGGTTGAATTGCACCTATCTGGATAGGCTTGAATCCAATCTAATACACTGTTAGGCAGAATAAATGAGCATTTGGTCTCTCATCACTGTTGCAGCCATTCTAGCACTCATGCCAACGCTATGGGTCGAGAGAAAAGACAGATGGCGTCCGCCTTGTGTGTTTGCGCTTATTATGTGGTTCGCTTTGGGCAACGTGTTTCCGTATGCCATTGGAGAGGCTAAAAACTACCAGCAGAATTATCTCATTGGCATATTTGCCATTCCCGCTGTGATCCTGCTTTCCGACTACATAAGTTGGAGATTTACCCAGCCGTTTTACTCGCGACTGTGGATAAAACTGAAAGGCCGAACAAGGTGATGGACCGCAACTACTCTAATCGCTGCGCGATTCCTTCTGTCATACGACATGCGGCGCCAGCCAGAAGCAAGGGGGTAGCGGGTCATTACGAACGTTAGGCACAAGAATGAAGATCTGTTATAACCTCACACGTTTGGATTTATTACACGCACGAGTTGTCCGATTGCTGGCAAACCGCCCACAGATTGTTCTGCTCCTCGCTATATCAGGGTTCTTCCTCATCACAGCATTCACCCAGGAAGCCAATGCTTCCAAGGATGTGACCTACAAGATCATATATGCTGGTATTGAGATTGTTTTCGTTGTCGGAGCTGGACTGGTGGGAGGCGTTCTCATGATTGTCGCGCAGTGTCTAACGACGAAAGGAAAGGGAGTCTTGGGCAAACACACGTTGGAAGTGACTGATGAAGGTTTGGTTGAAACAACAGAATACAACACATCGATTCACCGCTGGCCGGCATTTCACAAAGTGACTAAATCGCGAGGGTTTCTTTGGATCTTTGTTACGGACTCACTCATCCACATTGTACCACTAAAGCGCCCGCTACTGGAGGGGAACCTAGCGGACTTTGTCGAACAGATTAAACGGAGGACGGAAAGTGCCTAATCAGGCCATCCACGCAACAGCCTACACGCCGGGCGTTGCGCCTGTCATGATAGCTGGCTGCTGTCGGACTTGGATAACATGGCAATGAAATTCCTGATTCTGTTTGCCACGCTGGTCTCGGCGCATGAAATGTTCGGCGCTGAGCCGGCATTTGATGTCAGGCTTGATTCGTTGAGCAATCATAACAGCTCCGCATCTCCGAATTACGATCAAAGCCATTTTCCCGCGAATTTTGGAACCAAGTCGCTTGTTTCCAAAACGCAGAGAATCGAGATTGACCCCGCCAAAACGGATATGTCCATGAATCCCGTAACGCCGGGCCATGTGTCACGGATGGATGTCCACACGCTGATTCCATCCAGGCCGGATCTCCGATGGTTCGCCCATCTCATGACCTGGTGGGGGAACGGCTTCCCGTTTAACATAGGAGTGGATTGCGACACGGCCGATTACGCCAAGGCGCTGGTGACGGACTTGATGAATCGCGGCTTCAACGGCGTAATCATCGACGGGGCCGACGCGAACCCGAAAAGTCGCCCTAACAGGGTTGCGCGCAGGATACAAACGTATCTGAAGACCCTTCCGCCCCACAGTTTTACGTTCATCGTGATGGTGGATAATGTGCGTTCCTGGGCCAAAAATAAAACGTCTCCCCAACAAGACCTTCAGGAGGTGGTGGAGTACTGCAAGACGAATTACTTTTCGGATCCCAACTACGAACGCGAGGAAGGGAAGCCGATTCTGATGTTCTTCCATGTCCGCAAGAATTTCGGGAGCGCCCTCGGGGAGGCGCAGGGGGCGGCGGCGATGGCGGCGGTAAAGTCGGCCACCGGTGGTAACATGGTCTGGATTACCGCATCGATGAAATATATTGATGAAGCCTGGGCGGATCAAATCTTCGGCTGGGTGATGGACTACCCCGACGGCGTGAATCCGGACGACCCGTATCATCTGTCCACGGATAAATGGTTTTGCGACACTATTTCGAAGCACCCGCAGAAGAAGGCGTTCGGCGCGATGGTTGCCGGTTTCAACGGTACGCTCACAAGATCAACAGACTGGTCCTTGGGACACTATCTTCCGCGCGGGAGCGGAGCCTGTCTGATTCAGCGGGCGCAATTGCTTAACACCATCATTCCCCGCAATGTGACCCGGATGCAATGGGCCACATGGAACGACTGGGCGGAAGGCTCCGCGGTCGAGGCCGGCATTGAGAACGATGTGACGGTGACCGCAACGGTTCAGGAATCGACATTGAGCTGGACGGTCACGAGCGGTACGGGAGACGAGACGA